>JBCCIH010000040.1 GCA_039028315.1 Thermodesulfobacteriota bacterium
TCATGACCTTAACCAGTTTATAGAATACCTGTGATTTTAAACATAAAAAGCTAATTCCCTGAATAAGTATAAGAATAACAATATAGGAGTCTATATATTAATTCTCTACTTATATGAAATAAGATTCATCGGTTTGTTTTGAAGGGAATAATATATTCTGGGAAATAAATCCGAGAACCATAAGAGCAAGCCATAATAATAGAATGAGTTTTGTTATTCGGTAATACAGAAAGTCAGGACTCATAGGCAAGTAAGTACTATCTATCAAATAGAGCAAAGATATTAATATAATGCCAGAACCGGAAAATGAAGAAGCTATTTGTATTGCTAATTTGCTATATTTATGAAAATACTCAAAAATCACCACACTAGCTGCTAGGCCAGCTAAAAACAGGATCGCTATGTATCTGAGCGACAATGGAGGATAATTTAACAATTCAGTTATAACAAAAGATGTAAACACCAGGAATAAGCCGTTGAAAACAATAATAGCAACAAGATAAATTAACCTTAGTATTGAAAATAGACCTATGAGACCTAATACATACATTATGTCTTTAATATTTGAAAAACTTAGCAATGGTTTGTTTTTAGGGAATAATGGTTCTTGATAACCCTCTACATATTCATCTTCAAAATGTCCTGTGAAAAGAAATACTCTTGCAAATAAAGTATTTGATTCTAACCACGAAACCACAAATGCCATTCTGTAGCCCAGAAAACAAAGAAAAAATCCTACTATAATTGATATTAGTGTTGCCGTATATATATAAATTATTGACATAGTTTAAGTGCTGATGTAGCTGTTTATAATTAATATATACAATATCTAAGTTCTTAATAGTCCTCTATATCTTAGCGAATAGTGGTTTATCAGGAGAATTAATGAATAAGAATAATTATGAAAGGATTTGTTTTTATTCAGCTCATTTTTAATCTTGAAACTTGATCTTTCATGCGTTCAAGATCAATTCTCTCAAGCAGTAGGAGTAAAAATAAAACTGAGCAAGCAGCTAAGTTAACTAACATCGCATCCATCATTTTTGGAGCAATACCACCACCGCCAGGGCCGAATACCACTGGTGATATTCCTCTCATGACTCTTACAGACAAATAGACCAAAGGAAGGTCAATAAAAGCTATTATCGCAAAGACAGCTGCATATTTGGCTTTTTTAGTATCATTGCCTGCTGATGACCTAAGCACAAGATAAACTATGTATAGAATCCAAAGTATAAATGTGGTCGTAAGCTGGGGATCCCAGGTCCACCATGTACCCCAAATCGGCTTTGCCCAAACACTTCCGGTTAAAATTGTTAGGGTTAGAAATAATACACCCAGTTCAGCAGAACAAAATGCTAAGATGTCCCACTTCCTGCTCCCTTTCCACAAATACATGATACTGGCTATAAAAACTATAATAAACGCTACAGTTGCAACCCAAACTGTTCCCATATGGAAATAGAATATTCTTTGAATATGTCCCATTTTAGGCTCCGTGGGAGCATAAATGAAAGCCATATATACGGAAGCTATTATTCCGATAAAAGAGAGGATTAGTAAAATGCGTCTAAACATATATTTAGGATACCTATCAAACTTATGATTCACTTATGACGTATTCAAATGTAACTGCACATGCTGTGACAAAGATTATATCGAACGCAATCAGAAGTTTCAAAGATGATGCGGCATTAGCTATTGAGCCGCCCTCTAAAACTTCGCCGCTTAAGCTAACGCAGGCCACTACCACCGGGATTATTATGGGAAACAGTAATATCGGCAATAAAACCTCTCTCAGCCTAGTATTTATCGCAATTGCAGAGAAAAGCGTACCCACTGAGACAAACCCTATAGTACCTAAAAGTACTATGGGTACTAGGGGCAATAGTGTAGATGAAAAATTGTAATTAAAAAAAAGTATGAACATGAGAACGGTTACAAGCCCCACAATGAAGACAAATATTGTATTGCTTATCATTTTTCCCGCATAAATTAAACTTCTATCTGTTGGAGTAAGCAGAACGCCTAGAATTGCATTTCCTTCTTTTTCAAGGGCAAAAGATCGGCTTAATCCCAAAATCCCTGCAAATATGAATGATATCCAGAGCATAGCAGGTGCTGCGAGATTTAGAATTTCAACAGAAAAACCAAAGGAAAAGTTGAATATGACAATAATCAACAAAGCAAATAATAGCATTGAGGAAAAGAGTTCTTTTGTTCTAAGCTCTGTAATTATATCTTTTTTAATAATCGCGAATATTTTGTTCATTTTATCTATACAGTTGATATTTTTTTCAGATATTATAACAGATTTAGACCTAAAAGTTAGAGCAATACATTAATATTTACTTAAAATCATATTAATAGCAATGATATAAGCATATTACACATCAATTATAATATATTACTTTAAGACGAAAAATTATGGAAATAGGCGGCGAGCGTAGCGGTCTCACCGCCTATAGAGAAGGGAATACAAATAATAAAACAAGCTAAAATCTAGAATCAAGACTTAGCATTTCATTATAATAAGATGCAATTTCTAAGATTACGTTTCAGTAAAATTGTAAAATTATATGGGATTATATAAATATAGTGAATTTAAGCTGATTGTACGTGGGAAATATATAGTTCTTTAAAATCATTCTTCTCTAAATCTTTTGTAAATCCTTCGAAAACTATCTGTCCATTTACCAAAATCCCTACCCTATCACTAAGATCTAGACCTTCATCAATATTGTGAGTCGTCATAAGTATAGTACGTTGGTTATTTTTAAGCTCTGAGAGCATATCTCCGAATATTTGCGCGCCATTTAAGTCCAGACCAGTGTAAGGCTCGTCAAGAAGCAGAATATGAGGATCATGCACTAATGCTCTAGCTACTGTTAAGCGCTGCTTCATACCCCTTGAAAATGTCCTAACAAGGTCATGCATACGAGTCTTAAGACCAACTTTATCGATTACCGAACGCACCTTATTATCTATATTTGCAATACCATACAAATTAGCAAAAAAAGAGATGTTTTCATATGCAGTTAGATTTTCGTAAAGATAAGTATCATGAGAAATTACACCTACAGCAGCTCTAATATTTTTTACTTGACCCTTAGCATCAAACCCAAATACCTCTAGTGATCCTGAAGTAGGATCAGTAAGAGTGGACAGAAGTTTAATTAGGCTGGTTTTGCCAGCACCATTGGGCCCGAAAAGAGTGTAAAATTCACCCTTCTTTACTTTTAGAGTAACTCCTTTTAAAGCCTCAAAAGTACCGTATGTTTTTTTAAGATTTATAGCAGCTATATCAAAATAATTGTCCATAATTGCATACACAGAATTGAGATTAGGTTTTCACAACATACTTTAATAACTCATCTGCCCCGCCAATTTCATTCACCCATAATCTTAATCCTTCTATCCCATGATCCATATTTACTTTAGGATCATAGTTTAGATCATTACGGGCTTTTGTAATGCTGTAGCTTCTGGATCCGGAAAGAGCTGCTACAGCCATTTTTGTTAATACTGGTGGCTTTTTAGATTTTGTGAGTTTAAATATGGATTCGAGCAGCGCAGCAACTGAAAATGCAAATTTATAAGGTATAGAGAACCCTGGGCTCCATTTTATTCCTGATGCATTGAGCTGCTTTTCTAGAAATTCCATGTACTGAATTTTCACCCCATCGTTAATAAAATAAATATTTCCAGGGGCATTTTCGTTATCTGCCAGTATCAAAAGAGCAGCAACAAGATTATCAACATGGCATGGGGTAACAAATCTATCGCCGCCTCCCATAGGATATAGTATTCCTTTTTTGGCCGCCATCACTACTCGGGGCAAGATTACAGTATCCCCAGCTCCCCATACATTAGATGGCCTAACTACAGTGGTCTCAAGTCCTTTTTCTTCATAGTATTTGAGCACTAACTTCTCTGCTTCAATTTTTGTGGCGTTATAGTTATCAACCCTGGTTTCAGCATATGGGAATGACTCATCTATGTCTACCAAGTTATGAGGGCTCCAAAAATCTGACTTCCAAACTACGGTTGACGAACTCATATGCACAAATCTTTTAACAGAATTCTGCACAGATGAATCTAATAATACTTGTGTGGCTAGAACATTTGATTTGTAAAAGCTTTCCCTGTCACCCCAATCCGTAACCAAAGCTGCTAAGTGATAGACTATATCAGCATCTACAACTAACTCTTTTAGTGCTTCATGGTTACCTAAGTCTCCATAAAACAGCTCAACACCAAGCTCATTTAATAATGTGGTGTTACTGGTTTGTCTGACAAGACACCTTACCTCATAGCCTTTTTCTACAAGTGCTTGTACTAATTTACTTCCAATAAATCCAGTACCGCCAGTTACGATTGCTTTCATATTTTTTAATAAATGTGAGATTTGTCTCTAGTAATATACTCTTAAAAATACAATAAAGAAAAACCCCTTTGATGCATAGCGACTATACAGCAAAGGGGCCAGGAGGATATGTATGCTACATTGATTCGTTGCTATAAATTAAAGATGTTCATGAATTATATTTTTTCAAGCATAAAAAAACTATAATGATACTTCTCAAAATATTTTTCTTAATACCTTCTTTATAATTCGCTATTAAAATCATTGACAATTTATTTTGGATTAGACAAAATTACGCACTCACATATCGGAGGATTTAGTTGCTAATACCACAGACAGCATTTATTACTAAAGGTGTTGGAAGACATAAAGAGAAGCTAACTAGTTTTGAGATGGCACTTAGAAATGCCAAGATAGCAGAATTTAATCTAGTGAAGGTTTCAAGCATTTTCCCACCTGACTGTAAGCTCGTACAAAGGGCTAAGGGACTTAAGAATCTATTTCCTGGACAAATACTTCATGTTGTTATGAGCGAGAACGCAACAAATGAACCAAACCGCCTAGTAGCGGCTTCTGCTGGAGTCGCAATACCTAAAGACTCCAATAGACACGGTTACATTTCAGAGCACCATAGTTTTGGAGAAAATGATGCGGTAGCTGGCGAGTATGCAGAAGACTTGGCTGCATTTATGCTGGCCACAACTTTGGGTGTTCCATTTGATTCGGATAAAAGCTACGACGAACAAAAAGACATATGGAAAATCAGCGATCATATAGTTAAGACTATTAACGTAACCCAAACAGCGGTTGGAGATAAAAACGGGCTTTGGACCACAGTGGTTGCGGCTGTCGTATTTGCTACTTACAGATAGTTTAACCGTAGTGCTCAGATATCCATTTACGATAATCGCCGCTTCTAACGCTTTCCAGCCAGCCTTTGTTATCCAAATACCATTTTATAGTTTTTAGTAAACCTGTTTCAAAAGACTCTTCAGGCATCCATCCCAGTCGGCTGGTGATCTTGTTTGAATCAATTGCATAACGCCTGTCATGTCCAGGGCGATCTGTCACAAAGCTGATTAAAGCCCTTCTTGGCTCCCTATTCTCTCTAGTGCCAACAATAACGTCAAGATAATCACATATCATTTCAACTACTTTTACATTCTCTATTTCGTTTCTGCCGCCAATGTTATAGGTTTCTCCTCTTGTGCCCCTTTTCATTATTTTCCAGATTGCAGTGCAATGATCTCTAACAAAAAGCCAGTCTCTAATATTGAGTCCATCACCGTATACAGGAAGAGCTGTGTCTTCTAAAGCATTTGATATCATAAGGGGTATTAGCTTTTCTGGAAACTGAAACGGGCCGTAATTGTTTGAGCAGTTTGAAATAGTGATAGGCAGTTCAAAAGTCTTATTATAAGCACGCACCAAATGATCTGATGATGCTTTTGATGCAGAATAAGGACTGTTTGGATTATAGGGAGTTTTTTCAGTAAAAAGACCACCATCTTCAAGACTACCAAACACTTCATCAGTGCTAACGTGATGAAACAGTTTTATTCTGCCGCCTCTTTCTCTTGAGAGTTCAAGGAGATTATATGTACCTAATATATTTGTTTGTATAAACTCGATGGGACTTGCTATGGAACGGTCAACATGAGACTCTGCTGCGAGGTGGCATATAGAATCCACCTCGTACATATCAAAGACCTTTGTCAGTGACTCTTTATCCGCTATGTCCGCTTTAACAAATATGTACCTATCATCATAGCTCTTTTCTATGTCCGATAGGCTTTGGGGGTTTGCAGCATAGGTAAGTTTATCAACATTTATTATACGCCCTTCAAAATCAGATTCTTCGAGCAAGTACCTTATAAAATTAACCCCTATAAATCCTGCACCGCCTGTAACTAGAAGGTTTTTCATGGTTTAGTGTTTCAGCATTTCCTGTGCTGCGTCTAAAGTTTTTTGTGTAATGTTAAATCCGCCTATCATTCTTGCAAGCTCTAATACTCTTTCATCCCCATCTAGATTCTTTATCTTAACCTGTGTTTTGTCATCATCATGAGTTTTAGAAACTGTTAAGTGAGAGTCTGCAAATTTTGCAACTTGCGGTAGATGTGTGATGCATATTACCTGATAGCTCTCAGAGAGGTGATGTATTTTTTGTCCAACTGCTTCTGCAACCGCTCCTCCCACTCCCGTATCAGCTTCATCAAAGATTATTACAGAACCTCCTTCCACCCTTGCAATAACTTGTTTTAAAACTAGCATGATTCGAGACAACTCTCCTCCAGATGCAACTTTTGTAAGAGGTTTGGGTTTTTCATCAGGGTTAGCGGAGAATAGAAAACTAATATGATCAATTCCATTTGACGATACTTCTTTTTCTGAAAACTCTATATGAAATTTACCCCCCTTTATTCCTACTTCTTTAAGTTCTGTTTCTAAAATTGATGTTAGCTCTTTGGCTGAGAGTTTTCTCTTTTTTGATAATTTTTTTGATTCTGACACGAGCTCATTTAATAGTTTTTCTGATTGCTCTCTTAGATCATTTACTTGCTCGTCAAAGTTTTCAATGCTATCAACTTGCTTTTTTATTTCGTCTCCTCTTTGAATAATATCTTCTATTGAATCTCCGTATTTTCTTTTTAATGAATTTATTAGATGAATCCTATCTTCTATTTCTTCCAGAGTGCCTGAATCTGATGTAAGTGTTGAGGAATAATCCCTTATATTAAAAGCAGCTTCTTCAAGCTGTACAACTGCCTTTTCTATAGATTCAGAGATTTCATTTAGAGATGGATCTACATTCTTAAGCTCTCCAAGCTCAGCAGTAATACCTTTTAGATTCCCAAGCACAGAGCCTTCACTTTCATAAAGCACTTCATATGCACTTGATGTAGCTGATTTTAAGTTCTCAGCATTTACAAGTTTAAGTTTTTCTTCCTCTAGTTTTAAATCCTCTCCAATGATTAATCCTGCTTCTTGAATTTCATTTAATTGATACTTTATATAATCCTCTCTCTCAATGTTATCTTTTTGAGAGTTTAGAAGAACATCAAGCTCATTTTTTACTGAGAGAAATGTTTGATAGTTTTCTCTAATAACTTGAGCATCTTGAACAGTTTTACCAAAATCATCAACAATCTTAAGATGATTTTCATCTCGTAGCAGGCTTTGATGTTCATGCTGGCTGAAAATATCAACTAGCCCTTGGGTTATTTGCGTAAGAAGCGTAATTGTAGACAGACTTCCGTTAATAAAGACCCGGCTTCTGGAAGTACGGTATATGACTCTTTTAATTAAGAGTTCACCTGTTGAAGTGTCAAATCCGGCTGCTTCTAATCTTTCTTTTACAAATCCGTCTTTAGAGATATCAAACAAAGCCTCAATATACGCCTCATCTTTTCCGCTCTTAATATTATCTGCTGAGGCTTTATCTCCTAGGATAATATTTATAGCATCAACAATTACAGATTTCCCTGCACCGGTCTCTCCGGTGATTATATTTAATCCCTTATTCAAACCTAACGAGAGGTCTTCAATAATAGTGAAATTTTTTAAGCTAAGTCCTAAAAGCACAGGCCCTACTCTAAAAAGCTTTTTAGTATGACGCCTACTTCAGAGCCCTCAAGTTTTTCAAGCGAGCGTTTTTCTATCTGTCTAATCCTCTCTCTTGTGAGCTCAAAGTGTTGTCCAATTTCGTCCAGAGTAAATGTTGATTCAAAATCTATGCCGAATCTCATTTTCAATATCTGCTCTTCCCTAGGAGTAAGTGTAGATAAAGCGTCTTTTATTTTTATTGTTAGCGTAGCTTTTGCAACTGCGTAATCTGGAGTTCCTGAAATATCATCAGGAATAAAATCAAGTAGGGTAGTCTTCTCACCGTCGAGCACTGGAGAATCTAGCTGAACTACTTCTTTAGTTGCCTCAAGAACCCTCTTAACTCCTTCGACAGAAATACCGGATTTCTCTGATATTTCCTCAGGAAGAGGTTTTCTGCCTATTTCTTTATTCATGACGGAGCTTATGCGATGAACTTTAGATGCTTGCTCCAAGACATAAACAGGGACCCTTATGGTTCTAGTCTGATCTAATAGCGATCTGGATATAGCCTGGTGAATCCACCATGAGGCATATGTAGAGAATTTGTAGCCTTTTGTGTGATCAAACCTCTCAACAGCCCTCATAAGCCCTACGTTGCCTTCCTGAATAAGATCTGGCAGTGGTAGTCCACGGCTCATATACCTTTTAGCTATACTCACCACGAGCCTTAAATTAGCTTTAATAAACCTGGCTTTAAAACGTTGAGCCCTTAATTGATATGCTTTATATAAAAGGTTTGATCTCTTTATGCTCTTTTTTGCATATTCTCTTTCAAGTTTAGTTTTTTGGTTTGAGCTTTTAGCTGTTCTTGATTTTCTTCTAGCCGCTTGTTCTACATTTGCGACAGTATTCTTAAGCGAGCGGCTCATGGTCCTTTCAAATATAGCTTCCATGAAGAATTTTGCTTCAGCCGCTTTAGTTTCGCATCTTTTAATCTTTGCGGAGACCTCTATTTCTTCTTTTGGTGTAAGCAGCGGTTCGGTGCCCATTTCTTTAAAATAGACTTGGAGTAGTCTAAACTCTTCATCAGGAGTGAACTTGGGTTTTTCTTCATCAGAGTTCTCCTCTTTAGAGGTATCTTCTTTGATCGCTACTTCAGAATCTGAAATCTCGCTCATCATCTTATCATCAATTTCATCCTGAAACACTAATTCTTCATCTATTTTCTCTGAATCCTTGGAATAGTCGTCAAATGAATTTTTAAGAAGTTTATTATCAGATACATCTGACTTTTTTGAGCGTTGTTCAGCTCTACCTTGGGTTTTTGCAGATCGGGCACGCTTTTTACTTTTTAGTCTGGCTTGTCTCATTACCATCCTCCTTAGATGGAACTATTCTCTTATCTGACCCTCTCCTAAAACGATAAACTTTGTCGTAGTCAACTCCTGAAGACCCATAGGTCCAAAAGCATGTAATTTAGAGGTGCTTATCCCTATTTCTGCTCCAAGTCCCAGCTCAAATCCATCTGAGAACCTTGTTGAAGCATTCACCATGACTGTGGAAGAATTTACACCGTTAATAAATTTTTGCGAATTTTCATAATCTTTAGTAACTATGGACTCTGTGTGCATAGATCCATACTTCTCTATATGAGCCATCGCATCCGCCATGTTTTCTACAACTTTAACGTTTAATATTAAATCCAGATACTCTTCATACCAGTCATTTGCACTAGCCGAGGTAACCTCAGGAACTATCTCTTTAGTCTTCATACAGCCCTTTACTTCTACGCCTTTATTATTTAATGCTTTAATAACTTTAGGTAAATAGGTATCAGCAACAGCTTTGTGTACCAGCATTGTTTCCATAGAGTTACAAACCCCAGGGCGCTGCGCCTTAGCATTAACGCAAATAGCCTCTGCCATATCAAGATCAGCGCTCTCATCCACAAATACATGGCACACACCTTTGTAGTGCTTTAGCACAGGTATTCTGGAATTCTCTGCCACAAAACGTATTAGGCCCTCACCGCCTCTTGGAATGACAAGGTCAATTAACTCATCTAACTTAAGCATCTCTAATATTGCATTTCTGTCTGTTACCGGAATTATTTGCACGGCATCTTCAGGAAGAGAGTTTTTTGATAGAGCCTCTCTTAGAATTTTGCCGATAGCCATGTTTGACCTGATTGTCTCTGAACCGCCCCTTAGGATTACTGCATTTCCTGACTTGAGACAAAGCCCTGCCGCATCAGCTGTCACATTTGGCCGTGCTTCGTAAATTATTCCGATTACTCCAAGGGGGATTCTCATTCTGCCGACTTTTAGACCATTTGGTCTGGTCCACATATTCAGCACTTCGCCCACAGGATCTGTTAGTGCTTTAACTTCTCTAAGACCTTGTGCTATTTTTTCAAGACGCTCTGGGGTTAATTTAAGACGATCAAGCATTGCAGAAGAAGTACCCTTCTTCTCGGCATCTTGTACATCTTTTTGGTTTTCGCTGATTAGAAAATCTGAGTTTTGGGTAAGCCCCTGAGCCATAGACTCAAGGGCCCTATCTTTTAGTCCTGAGTTTGCCCTTGCAAGCTGTACAGATGCATTTCTAGCTTTAGTAGCTATCTCTGTCAGAAGCACTGACAACTCTTCATTCATTTGATTTTTTACTTTAATTGCAGACATTTAGATCAATTACGACTAACACCGCTCCATTTAGGATGATAATACATCTGCAGACTTAAAGTCAAGCATATAATTAAAATATACCTGGTAATTTAAATTATAAAATTACAACTTAAATTTTACTTAGGAAGAACTCCCCTCTCATTTAAATAAGCTAGAATTGTATCGACAGCTTCTTCTAAGCTATGCTTACTTGTATCAATAGTTATTTCAGCATTAGGTGGAGCTTCGTAAGGATCATCAATACCTGTAAAACCTTTAATAATTCCTTCTCTTGCTTTTTTGTAGAGACCTTTAACATCTCTTTCTTCACAGACCTCAAGCGGAGCATCAACAAATACTTCAACAAATTCTCCTTCTTCAACAAGCTCCCTAACACCATCACGGTCTTTTATATAAGGTGATACAAAAGCGGAAAGAACTATGGCGCCTGAATCAACAAATAGCTTAGATACTTCACCAATTCTTCTGATATTCTCGCCCCTGTCCTCTTCGGAAAATCCTAGGTCTTTGCAAAGTCCCATTCTGACATTGTCTCCGTCTAAAATATAAGTCCTAGCTCTCATAGCGATAAGCTTTTTCTCAAGCTCATTTGCAATAGTAGATTTCCCAGAACTTGGTAGTCCTGTAAACCATAAAATTAGAGATCCATGTTGGTTTAGACTTCTTCTGTCTTCTTTTGTGATCTCGTGCTCGTGTGGAATAACAAATCTTTCCATTTAATGCCTCCTATCTAATCCATGAACTATGAATTGGAATATTGAATATATTGGGTCATGATTTTATGTGAAATTACAGAAAGGTCAAAATTTCCCAATTTACCAGAGTATACGCTGCACCTTGGTTCTGAGAATTTTATCCGTTTCCTGTTAAATATGACCTTAATGATTAAAACAGTGTATAGATAAACGGTGCTACTGCCGAGCCTTGCGCGAATACAATCAAAAGACCAAAAAGTAGCAATATGAAGAGCATAGGGGTTATCCACCACCACTTGTTCTGTAGGAAGAACTGAAGCAGCTCACCCATTATGCCCATTCTGTTTGTTAAGCTTTTAAAAAATGACATTCCTATTTTTCCTCGTGTTAATAATACTACAATAATAGAAAATTTAAATGAAGCTAAGATAATTAACTTAGATCTTCTTTTTTAACCAGATAATTACCTAATACTAAAAGATCCATACCGCTCTTGTTAAATGAGTTAAATGCTTCTTCGGGAGTATTTACTACAGGCTCACCTTTTAAATTAAAAGACGTGTTAAGAAGTACAGGAACCCCAGTGGCATCTCCAAATGTCTCGATTAGCTTGTAGTATTTTGGGTTTAACTCTTTTCTTACTGTTTGAAGACGGCCTGTACCATCTACATGAGTAATTGCTGGGAGTACATCCCACTTGTCTTTGTGCACATCTGTTACATAGAGCATAAACCTTGCTGGGTAGTGTTTCTCGGGTTCATTAATATCAAAATATTCACTAGCTTTCTCAACCAGCACTGATGGTGCGAAGGGCCTAAACGGTTCTCTGAATTTAATCTTCACATTTACAATATCCTTCATCTGGGTGCTTCTAGGGTCGGCAAGGATACTTCTATTTCCAAGCGCTCTTGGTCCCCATTCAAACCTGCCCTGATGCCATCCTATAACTTTTCCGCTCTGTATATCATCAGTAACCCGCTCAAGTAGCTTTGTTTCATCTTCTATAAGTTCATAGGGAATATTATTTTCTTTTAAAAACTCCTGGGTATCCGCTGCGCTGTGTTCCTCGCCCCAATACGCATGTTCCATAACAAAGTTCCTTGGTTTGCCCAATACTGCATGATAGCCGTAGAGTGCTGCTCCTGTTGAGGCCCCACCATCACCAGCAGCAGGCTGGATGTATATCTGTTCAAAATCAGTTTGTGAAAGTATTTTATGGTTAGCCACACTGTTTAATGCCACACCACCAGCCATGCATAGGTTTTTTAGACCCGTTTGTTTCTGCGCGTAATTGGCCATTTTTACTACTATTTGCTCAGTAACTACTTGAATGCTTGCAGCAATATCAGCGTAATATTGGTTTTGTTTTGCTATCTCGTCATAATTATCAGGCTTATCACCAAAGTATGAAGGGTAGCCGCTTGCATCAGTGAAGAAATTAGAATCTTGATCTCTGGGGTCACCAAATATTTTCTCAAATTTCTTATTAAACGTCTTATCTGTAGAATGATGAAAAGAAAAATAATCCATATCCAGCTCAAACCCGCCTTCATCATCCACTTTAACCACTTCGTAGACCTGATCTACATATTTAGGATCTCCAAACGGAGCCATACCCATTACTTTATATTCCCCTTCGTTTACCTCAAACCCTAAGAATGCTGTGAATGCA
>JBCCIH010000041.1 GCA_039028315.1 Thermodesulfobacteriota bacterium
AAGGCGGGCAGGGACTAAACCTCACATATGAAGTACGTGACGGCATCTCTAAACACTCAAAGGGCATGGGTCCTATCGATAACCCCAAATACAGACCAGAGACAATGGAAGGCCAGGTTGTTAGGATCTCAGATCTTGTGGCCTATGCAAACCATGACCTGGATGATGCAATCCGCTCAGAGATAATATCTATACAAGAGGTGCCCAAAAATTGTATAGACACACTAGGAGCAAGCAATTCTCAGAGAATTAACAGAATGGTGAGCGATATTATAACGGAAACGCTTAAAGTTGGGGAGAATAAAGTTGTGGTAAGCAAAGAGATAGAAGAAGCCATGATGGAGCTTAGGAGTTATCTCTTTAATACGGTTTATATGAATGAGAAGATAAAAAACAACTTCGATAAGGCAAAAAGACTGGTTAAAGCGCTTTTCTATTATTTTTGCGAGCACCAAGAAGAGTTTAGGAAACTCTACGACAGACCTGTAAGAGACGGGGAGACAATGGAGAGGACCATATGTGATTTCATTGCTTCCATGACGGATTCATATGCAATATCGTTATATGAGAAGATTTTTCTCCCAAGACGCTGGCAAGGCGATATAAGCGCATTTTAAGAACAGCAATTTCAGGTAACCTATATCTTCCTAATATATAGAAATTAAGATATTCATCGGTGAGAAGATTGATAAAACTGGGTTCGGTATCTTTTTTAAACGCACAGCCGCTTACATACGCAATTGAAAATAACCTGATCTCGCACGGGTTTGAATTAATCCAGACCCCGCCCTCAGAGCTATCAGAAAAACTACAAAATAAATACATTGATGTCGGTCTTATTCCTGTAGCCGAACTGCTTCAAAGAAAACATTATAGAGTAGTGCCTAACATATCAATTTCATCAATTGGCAAAGTTGATAGTGTAATAGTGCTGGCAAAATCAGATATCAAAAACTTGAAAACTGTAGCTGTGGATAAGCGCTCACAGAGCTCAACTGCGCTTCTAAGAATTGTTCTTGAGCTATTTAATGATATCAAGCCTGAATATATTTCTTCAGATATAGACAAAGAAGATGTGATGGACAGCGTTGACGGCGCAATGCTGATTGGAGACTCTGGACTCAGAAGATATTATGATTCTCAGGATACTTACAAGCTATATGACTTAGGTGAGATATGGACCAATGAAACAGGTCTACCATTCGTCTATGCAGTATTTGCAGTAAGGGATAATGTTATACTAGAAGGTAATTTAAATGCTCTTATAGAATCTAAGAATTACGGACTTGGCGCGGTTGATAAAATTGCCAAATTAGAATCTGAAAAGATGGGTATGGATTATGATATATGCCTTAAATATTTAACACAACGAATCAAATATGACTTGGGTAGAGAAGAAATCAAAGGGATAATAAAATACAGCGAGCTACTTTCTAAATTAAATCTGGCACAGGAGATTTCAGATTTAAATTTGTACACTGAGTAGAAAAATAGGAGACCCGGATGACCGAGAAAATTGAAATGAAACTTGGGCATAGCCCAGATGCTGATGATGCATTTATGTTCTACGCTATCGATAAGAAAAAAGTAGGCTCTGAAATTGTCGACTTTATTCAAGTAGTTGAAGATATACAGTCGTTAAACAAAAGAGCACTGAATAAAGAGCTTGAAGTTACCGCAATTTCAGCTCATGGATATCTTAAAGTTCAGGACGATTATAGAATAATGTCCTGCGGAGCAAGCATGGGCGAGGGTTATGGCCCAATTGTAGTCTCAAAAGAAAAAATAGAGACTCTTGAGGGAAAGCGTATCGGAGTTCCCGGTATGCTAACTTCCGCATATCTTCAGCTTTGCATATATGCCGACGGTTTTATACCGGTTGAGATGCCGTTTGATGAGATCATGCCGGCTGTGCAGATGGGCGATATCGAAACTGGGCTTTTAATTCATGAGGGTCAGCTTACGTATAAAGATGCAGGACTTGAACTTTTTTTTGATATCGGAGAGCTCTGGGCACAAGAAACCCCACTTCCGCTGCCGCTTGGATTGAACGTAGTTAGGCGTGATATTGATGAGATATATCAACGAGAAGCTCACAGGGTTCATAAGGAAAGCATAGAGTATGCACTATCTCATAAGGATGAAGCGCTAGATTATGCCATGGAATGGGGACGGGGCATGGGACATGATGTAGGAGAGAAATTTGTATTAATGTATGTAAACGAGTACACGGTTGAATTGGGTGAGAAAGGAAAAGCAGCACTTGAGC
Source organism: Thermodesulfobacteriota bacterium (assembly GCA_039028315.1). Classification (NCBI taxonomy): domain Bacteria; kingdom Pseudomonadati; phylum Thermodesulfobacteriota; species Thermodesulfobacteriota bacterium. The sequence continues at coordinate 2,270 of JBCCIH010000041.1, forward strand.
TGTTATTCAACAAAGCATATGATAAAGGGATAATTTCAGAGAAACCTAAGCTTGATGTGCTCGAAGGGTAGAAATGTCTAAAGAATATGGATATCTGATTAACGGCGAGTGGGTTTTTAGCGATAACAAGAGTGAGATCAAAAATCCTTATAATAATGATGTTGTCGGAATTATTAATATTCCTGATCTTGATACGGCAAAAGGCTCTGTAGACCATGCTGAAAGCGCAGCCAGAAGCTTTAGAGATATACCTAGTTATGAAAGAAGTTCCATTCTAAAAAAAATAGTAGAGGGCATAGATAAAAGAAAAGACGAGTTTGCCCAGACACTAGTTAAAGAAGGTGGAAAACCGCTTAAAACCGCGAGGCTAGAAGTTGAGAGAGCAAAAACCTCATTTTCAGTTGCGGCAGAGGAAGCAAATAGATTCTCTGGCGGCGAGGTGCTTGCGCTTGATATAATCGCCGGCAGTGAAAAACGCTTTGGAATTTCAAGGCGTTTTCCTCTTGGAGTAGTTATGGGGATTTCTCCCTTTAACTTTCCATTAAATCTGGTTGCGCACAAAGTCGCCCCAGCTATTGCCTCTGCTAACGCATTAATTCTAAAACCGGCTTCCCAGACCCCAATTTCTGCTCTTATGCTTGGAGAAATTGCTATTGAAGCAGGGCTGCCTGAAGGCATGCTCAATATTGTGCCGCTGCCCGGCTCACAGATTGAACCTGTAATAGAGGATCAGCGAATAAAGAAAATCTCTTTTACAGGAAGTGATGAAGTAGGCTGGGATTTAATGAAAAAGTATCCAAAGAAAAAAGTAACTTTGGAGCTAGGCGGAAATGCTGCAGTAATAATAGACGAAGACCCCCCGGACTTTAATTTTGCCGCAAGCCGTAACGCCTGGGGAGCTTTTTATCAGGCTGGGCAGAGCTGTATCTCTGTTCAGAGAATGTATGTGCATGAGAAGATATTTGATAAATTCTTAGACCAATTCGTAAACGAGACAAAGAAGCTAAAATTGGGAGACCCGATGTTAGAGGATACTGATCTTGGACCTGTGATTGATGATCATTCGGCTGATAGAATAATGAAATGGATAGATGAGGCGCTTGAGAATGGGGCACAGATGCTTTGCGGCGGATCAAGAGACGGGAAGTTGATTGAGCCCACCGTTTTAACAAATGTAACTCCAGATTCAAACGTAAGCTGTAGCGAAGTTTTTGGCCCTGTAGTGCAGATTGAGCGTTACCAGGATTTTGATAAGGCCCTAGAACTAGTAAACAATACACGCTATGGTCTTCAAGCGGGCGTATTCACCAAAGATATGAAAAAAGCATTTAAAGCATATGACATAATTGAAACTGGCGGAGTTGTTATAAATGACTGCCCAAGCTTTAGAGTTGAGAATATGCCCTACGGCGGTATAAAAGACTCTGGAGTTGGAAGGGAAGGAATACGCTACGCAATAGAAGATATGACCGAACTCAAACTACTCGCAGTAAACCTTGATTACTAGTTAGCCGTATTCTCTGATTTTCTCTACAAGGTTCAAACGTTCTAATTCTTTATAGGCCTTTGTATCACTTTGTACAGAGATAAATTTTTGTAAATCATCCGGATTATCAATATCAAGAGCTATTCTGGGGTTTTCAAAGCTTTGGTAAGCTATGCCTCTTTTGTCGGCCTCGCTCTTATGTTTATTAAAGCTATCGTGACCAAACATAGAAGGGATAGCATCGGGCGGCTTTCTAAGAAATGCATTTGTGCCCAGATGATCACGGGCGGGAACAAAAATAATTGAATCTTCTTCTTTTTCTTGATCAATTATAAAATCTATATCATCTGAAGTAATAAGCGGTGCATCGCCAGGTATGACCAATACTGATTTGGCCCCCATCTCCATGCAAACTTTTGATGCATAATCAACTGAGGCACTTTCTCCATTTTGCTCAGTCTCTTTTATTACTTCAATGCCAAGACCCTTTGCAATTTCAATTGCCTTTTCATCGAGAGTTACAATCAATTTTCTATCTGCCTTTGAGTCTTTAAGTGCAAGGAGCACGTCCTCAAGCATTGCATAGGCTAGCGCGGTTCTATTGCTCTGAGGCAGAAGTGGAGATAGCCTCTCCTTTGCTTTGGATAAATCTTTTACTGGAACAATAACAAATTTCATATAAATCCCTGAGTTAACTATTAGGCAATTTAAGAGAACGATAGAATACCCAACTTTTCTTCATAAGCCCATCGCAAGTTATAATAACTCTCCAAATGGCTGATCTTAGCAAAGACTCATTATACAAAGATCTCGAGTCATCGCTTGAAAAAAAGATAAGCGGCGACGTATATTTTGATAGAATATCCAAGACCTTATACAGCACCGATGCTGGGAATTATCAGATTCAGCCAGTTGGAATTGTTGTTCCAAAAAATTATGAAGACATTGCGCTCTCGCTCGAGATAGCAAGTAATTTCGGTGTCACAATTCTACCAAGAGGAAGCGGATCAAGCCTGGCAGGTCAGTGCGTAGGGCATTCTCTTATATTAGATCTATCCAAATATCTTAATAAAATTGTTGAATTAGATATAAAGGAGAAAAGAGTTCGGGTTCAGTCTGGCATGTATCTTGAGAACTTAAACCGTGAGCTGAAAAATCATGGGCTTATGTTTGGACCCGATCCTTCGTCCGCAAAAATTGCAACCATTGGCGGCGTTGTCGGGAATAATGCTACCGGTGCACACTCAATTCTATACGGCATGGCTGGAGATAATGTGGAGAGTTGTAATTTATATCTTAGAGGCGGCGAGAGCTTTGAGCTTAGCGATGCAAATACCAGTAATGAAATAAATAGTAAACTGAAACTGTTTCGAGATAACCATGCCAATCTTATTGAAAACAATTACCCAAAGCACTGGAGAAGAGCGTCTGGATACAGTTTAAATTACTTGTTAGAAAGTGAATTTAATCCTGCAAAGCTCCTGGCAGGTGCTGAAGGCACCTTAGGTCTGGCAGCAGACTTTACGCTCAGCTTAGTTGAAAAGCCGAATCATACAGGACTTGTAATACTACAGTTTAATAAAATGTTCAGCGCCATGGAGGCCGTGCCAAAAATACTAGAATACTCTCCTTCGGCAATTGAACTGATTGATAAATATTTGACCGATCTCACACGCTCTAACCCATCATTTTCAAAGCTACTTAGCTTTATTGACTCAGAGCCAGAGGCCATTTTGGTTGTTGAGTTCTATGGAGATACGGAAAATGAAATTAAGAGTAAAGCATCTAATCTTAAATCTAATCTAATAGCCAATAATATTAAATGTGATATCCAATATGCTTTTTCAAAAAATGATCAAGACAATGTCTGGAGCGTAAGACGTGCTGGGCTAGGTCTGCTTATGAGTAAGAGAGATGAGCATAAACCTATTCCTTGTATAGAGGACGTCTCAGTGCCTGTGGATCAGCTTGCATCATATACTCAAGATATTACAGAGCTAATTGAGCGCTTGGGCACCAGGGCCGGATTCTACGGCCACGCCAGCGCAGGGTGTCTTCATATAAGACCGCTAGTCAATTTAAAATCAAATTCGGGAAGAGAACTAATGCAGGAGCTAACCGATGAAACATTTAAGCTTGCTTTAAAATACGGAGGCGTTATGAGTGGGGAGCATGGAGACGGCCTTCAGAGAAGCTATCTAAATGAGAAACTTTTTGGAAGTGATTTATATGGAGCGATGAAGGAGCTTAAGTCCATATTTGATCCTGAAGGAATTTTTAATCCCGGAAAAGTTGTGGACGGACCAGCAATTTTGAATGACCTTCGTTTTAGAGAAAACTATTCTCCCCCAAGAATCGATACTTATTTAGATTGGTCTTCTGATAACGGATTAGAGGGCGCGGCACAGATGTGCAGTGGTCAGGGAGTCTGCAGAAAGCTAGGGGAGGGAATTATGTGTCCATCATATATGGCCACAAAAAATGAGATTGATACCACAAGAGCAAGGGCAAATATTTTAAGATCAGTCTTCAGCGGTGAGTTTGAAAAAGATTCGCTAGAAAGTAGCGAAATGCACAAAGTTTTCGACTTATGCCTATCTTGTAAAGCATGTAAATCAGAGTGCCCTTCAAGGGTAGATATAGCCAAAATGAAGCTTGAATTTATGGCTCATTATCATGCTGAGAATGGATTTTCTATTCGAGACAAACTCTTTGGTTATTCACACTATATAGGGAAATATAGCTCTATCTTCCCATCTCTCTCAAATGCTCTACAAAATAGTTCTCTGACTAAGTTTTTCTTATCCAAAATTGGTATAAGCACTACAAGATCATTGCCAAACCTGACCAAAAATAACTTCACAAATTGGTTTAAGAATAAATCACATTCTACTGCGAACATAGCACTTAATAAAGTTGTCTACTTTCACGACACTTGGACCAGTTATTATCATCCTGAGATTGGACAATCAGCAGTAAGATTGCTTGAGGAAGCTGGATTTGAAGTAATTTTAGTACCAAATAGAGCCTGCTGTGGGCGGCCGATGTTAAGTAAAGGGATGATAAATCAGGCTCGTAATCTGGCAGTTACAAATGTAAACCTCCTCGCCCCTTATGCAAAAAACAACATCCCGATAATCGGAACTGAACCAAGCTGCATACTGACTTTTAGAGATGAGTATTTAGACCTTTTACCTACCAATGAGGATGCACTCAAGATATCAGAAAATTCCTACATGTTAGATGAATTCTTACTTAATCTACATAGCATAGATGAGCTTAATATAGAGTGGAAAAATGAGGGACCAAAAGTGTTTTATCATGAGCACTGCCATCAACGCTCACTAATAAATGAAAGATCGGGAGTTGAATTATTATCACACTCAGGATGCATGGTGCAAGAAAGTAAGGCTGGATGCTGCGGGATGGCAGGAAGTTTCGGATATGAGAGCGAGCACTATGAAATCTCAAAGCAAATTGCAGAAGATAGACTTTTACCTGCAATTAGAAGAACCTCAGAGGATACAATAATAGCTGTTTCCGGAGTCTCATGCAGACATCAAATTGAAGATTTCTCTCAGAAGAAAACTAAACACATAGCTCAAGTTTTAGCTGATCAGATTAGATAGGTTCTCAAGATACTCCTTTAAAAACTTAATCAGTTTCATAAACTCTTTAGGAGATTTCTCAGGTTCTCTCAAATTCCGGTTTATTTCAAGCTGCATCGATGGCACTTCTAAAACCTTTGCTCCATATTTTGTAACAGTCATCTGCTTGGCTGCAGGGAAAACATCAAGCCCCCCAACTGAAATTTTGTGGATGCTGGCTCTTGTTTCTAGCTTTTCCAAAAGATCATAGTTGCCCAGTAAAAATTCGTTCTCTATTCCGGTGCCCGGATAAATGTCATTCCCACGCTCTGAGCCAGTGCCATGTATATCTAAAATGAATTTAATATTATTACTTTGGACTATGTCGACAAGCTTTTTTTTGTAGGGTGATTCGTCATAGTAATTCGGATCGATTTCCATTAGACGATTTGTGTATAGAGCATGGCACCCAGTAATGGAGTTTAGTAGCGCCGTTAAAGCTCCTGTATAAAATTCCTGACGTTTTAGTTTTCCCATTCTTTGATGAACGCTTGAGTGAGGAGCACTTATTAAAACGGGAGTATTACCTTTTAGATAAATACACCCTTTCGCTTCTTTTGTCACAGGCTCTCTATAGAGATATTTCTGACGGTCCTCAAAATTTCTTATAAATGCCAAGGGATCATAAAACGAAATGGACTCATATGCCCTCCAGTCGCCTGTTTCAATCTCAAAATTCTGGCGGCAAAAATCACTTAGGCCTGGGCCGGCAATATAGGTGTAAAACTCAACATTTTCGTGCTTTACTGAGATGCGGTCATACTGTTTATCCTCTACCATTTCTACTTCATCTAGCTGTTCTAATTTTTCTTGGGGCCTGTCCATTAAATATAGCTCCCCGAAGATTTTATTATCTGAATCTTCATCAATAATAGCGGTCGGGTAGCCCCTTTTTGTATCATACAAATGCCCAGGAATTTCCAATGTTTTAAGGAGCTTGCAATCAGCCATATATTGAGACCTAACTTCTCCTTGAAGGAGGGTTCCATAGACAAATACTTTGTTTATTGGTGATGCCATTTTCTATATATGAGCTAGTGATTTTTTGAATAAAGAATATTTCCTCTGACCATTACAAACTCTAAATCACTTGAGTCAGAGGATACGATCTTTAGGTAGGGATTTTTAGATTCTGCTTCAGCGTTTAGGAAAATAAGATCAGCGTCTTTGCCAACTTCAAGACTGCCGATCTTATCTTCTAGAAACAGAGCCCTTGCACCGCCCAATGTGGCTGCATAGACTACCTCATATGAGGCCTCTTTAGCTAAAGAATCTGACCAAAGAAGGTGAAGTTCTCTTATCTCCTCAAAGAAATTTAAATTATAGTTGCTTGAAAGACCATCCGTACCTAGCCCAACTCTACTTAGGCCTGCATACTCTTTTAGAGGTGGCAGCCCAACTTGAAGAAATTGATTGCTTCTAGGGCAAAGCACAATCCCAATGTCTAGTCTTCTAAGCTCAGCAATCTCATCCGGCTCTACCTGAACCATATGTATCGCAGTGATTTTATTATCATCAAAAAACCCCATGTCTTTTAAATATGAAAACGGAGTTTTAGCTTTGATTCGTTTAAATGATTTCTTTTCAATGAGAGGAAAAATTTCATCTTCAAAACTATTTGCTTTGCGGTTTACAAACTCAATCTCATCAGGGCTTTCTGCCAAGTGAATTCCCATGGGATGCTTAGTTTTCTTATAAGATTCAACGGCGCGCTCAAGCAGCTTAGGACTGCACGAGTAAGGAGCATGCGGGAAAAGACGTTCTTCAAACAGATCAGAGCTCTCAAAGTTATCAAAATCCATAGTGTCCTCTTTGCTGTCCACTGCTTCTCTAAATAGGACCACTCTAAGGCCAGAGTTTTTTAGAATGGGAATATCAAGACCGCCGTAAGATGATATTTCCCCTACTGTTGTTACACCTGACTCAATTTGGCTCTTTATTCCGCTTTTGACTGATGACTCAATATCCAGATCAGAAACACCCTTTTTTTTAGCCGTTATTATCTGCTGAAGCCACTGGGTAAAACCTTTAAAACCCCCTATTTTTTCTTGAATCCAACCAAGCTCTAAGTGGGTGTGTGCATTAATAAAACCGGGCAATAAAATTCCATGTCCAAGATTTATTTCTTCTACACTATCGTTCTGGTTTCTAAGCTTTGAAAAAGGGCCTATATCAGATATTTTTCCATCTTCTATAAGCACGGCACTATTTTTTAGAGGATCTGAAGAAATAGGAAGGATTGTATCAGCAGATAGCAATAACTTTTTCATATTTAAGATTTGCCGTTTATCTCGTTAATTCTATTTAGTATATCTGAACTCAGATTTCCCACAGCTACCTCTTCAACGGCGCCGCGCATTTTGATTGACCAGTCTTCTCTAATATTTATATCAAGCTCGCCACCCGGCATAGAGACTGTTACATCTCCATCAGTAAATCCATTTTTAACGCATGCTGATGCCACAGCGCATGAGCTGCTTCCCGAAGCTAAGGTATAGCCGGCACCTCTTTCCCAGATTAATATTTGGACCTTGTCTCGGCTAAGTGGTTTTGCAAACTGAACGTTTATGCGGTTTGGAAAAAGCCCGTTTGTCTCTAAAAGAGGACCGAGCCTTCTAATCCGCGCCTCATCTAATTCATCCACAAACACAACGCAGTGCGGATTTCCAACTGATACTGCAGTGAACTGTAACTTCTCTCCACTAACCTCTATCTCTTCCTGCACTACTTCCCTGCTATCGCCCGCAACCGGGATTAGATCGCTTTGAAAAATAGCGTCCCCCATCTCTACTGTTACAAATGGAACATGGCCGCCGTTGGTCTCTAGCTCCGCGGTTACAATTCCTCCTAGAGTGTCAATCTTAAAAACTTCTTTGTTTGTATGCCCATGCTCGAAAAGATACTTAGCAAATATCCTAAGCCCGTTACCGCTCTTCTCAGCCTCGCTACCGTCAGGATTTAGGATTCTAAGACCAAAGTCCGCATTGTCAGAAGGCACAAGAAGGAGTATACCGTCAGAGCCGACGCCGTAGTTTCTGTGACACAGCAGCTTTATTACTTCCGGGATTAGCTCAAACGAAATCTGAGCTTGATCCATGACAAAATAGTCATTTCCCAGTCCATGTGATTTAACAAATTGATCCATATTAATTGTCCTCTTGGAAGATGAGTTTAACTACTCGAGAATAACCCTGGTAGTATAGCCTTTCTTTTTTAGTTTTGACGCAGCTTTTCGGGCATCCTTTTTAGATGTGTAGCGCCCCACCCGAACTCTGTAATAAGTGTTTCCGTTTATTTTTGCAGACTCAATCCTGACATTATTAAAATCATACTCAAGCTGTCTTTTTGCATTATCTGCACTAGATCTGCTAGTGTATGAAGCTACCTGCACAGTATACTCTGGATTAAAATAGTTTGTGTCTCTCGTTGAAGGGCTTGAGACCACTTCAACTTTCACCTTCACAACCCCTTTTTGTATCATGTCAATCGACTGCGCAGGGGCATGAGAGAGATCAATAATTCTATCCCCTACAAATGGGCCGCGGTCGTTCACTTTTACCACGACATCTCTTCCATTTTCTAAGTTGGTAACTCTTACAACTGTTCCTAGCGGAAGAGTTTTGTGAGCAGCTGTATAGTCATACTTACTAAAACGCTCTCCGCTGGCTGCATAGTTGTTATGCTCCTCTAAACCGTACCATGAGGCAAGCCCTATCTGGGTTGATCCTTCAATTGTATATCCTGGTGAGTGCGGCTTTGGTTTTGGCGCAGGTGCCGGATATGAGCCAACATCCTTTTTACCACACGCAAATAAGATTGGAATTACTGCTAATATTAGAAGAATTTTGATTTTCATCTTTCTTGGATTTTAACACACGGCCTTACTATTCTAAAGAGAGACCAGGTTTTATGCTGCATCCCCGGGGAGTGAAATAATATCTATTCTGACTCTTATCACCCCTCTACGATTAAAATGAAGGGCTTCAGCAGAAGCAAGGGATAGGTCCAATATTCTACCCTTAATAAAGGGGCCTCGATCGTTAATTCGAACATATACATCTTTTCCATTTCTCAGATTGGTGACTCTGACTATCGTGCCAAAGGGCAATTTTCTATGAGCAGCAGTAAACTCATACTTATTAAAACGCTCACCGCTCGCAGTTTTTCTGCCGTGAAATTTGCCGCCGTACCATGATGCATTCCCATACTGAGGATATGCCTCAGATGAGAAGCTCTGAATTGGTGAGAGAGCACACAGCAATAGACCAAGTAGTAAGATTTTGACTTTCATCGACCCGGTTTTTCCGTAAAAATAAATATTTTGGCTTATTCTCCTTGAGATTGTCAAGGATTAACATATTATTATTCCTAAACAAAAAGGAACCCAGATGCCACAATCACCAGAAGAATTTTCACTCATAAGACGACTCCCCCCTTATGTGTTTAACATAGTAAATGAGCTTAAGACTAAGGCTAGAGCTAGGGGCGAGGACATTATTGACCTTGGAATGGGCAATCCTGACCAGGCTACGCCTGATCATATTGTGAACAAATTAATAGAGGCTGCCAGTGACCCCAGGGCTCACAGATACTCTGCATCTGCCGGAATTCCGAAGCTAAGACTAGCCGTATGCGACTGGTATAAAAGAAAGTATGATGTAGATCTCGATCCCGAAACTGAGGCTGTGGTAACTATAGGATCAAAAGAAGGGATCTCGCATCTTATGCTCTCTATACTCTCACCGGGCGATACGGTGATAGTGCCAAACCCTGCTTATCCGATACACATATATTCCGTGATTATCTCAAGGGGTGATGTGCAGAGTGTTCCTCTTTCAAGCGGAGAGGACCTAGTTGAATCAATAAAGAAAGTGGTAGAGGAAGTTTGGCCAAAACCAAAAGTGCTTATGATTTCTTTTCCTAACAACCCTACTACCGAGACAGTGGACCTAGAGTTTTTCAAAAGTATTTATGAGCTAGCTAAGGAATCTGGGCTCATAGTAGTTCATGACCTTGCTTATGCTGAGCTTTGCTATGACGGATATGAGGCGCCTAGTTTTCTTCAGATCCCGGGGGCAAAGGAAGTGGGCGTGGAATTCTACTCGCTCTCCAAGAGTTATAACATGCCGGGGTGGAGAATAGGCTTTATGGTCGGGAACCCCGAAATTGTATCAGCGCTAAAAAGAATAAAGAGCTATATGGACTATGGCATTTTTACCCCTGTGCAAGTAGCAGGGATTGCGGCGCTTAACGGCCCGCAGGAGTGCGTTGATGAAATAAGAGATCTTTACAAGCTAAGGAGAGACCGCTTGGTTGAAGGACTCTCAAGAGCAGGCTGGCACATACCAAAACCAAAGGGAACCATGTTTGTATGGGGCCAGATCCCTGAGGAATTTAGAAGCATGGGATCTCTCGAGTTTTCTAAGAAGCTTATCGAAGAAGCCAAGGTTGCTGTGTCTCCAGGAATTGGATTTGGAAATTACGGCGAGGGCTCTGTAAGGTTTGCGCTTGTGGAAAATGAAAAACGCATTATGCAGGCAGTTAGAGGGAT
>JBCCIH010000042.1 GCA_039028315.1 Thermodesulfobacteriota bacterium
CAGTATAGACAAGCAGGGCGGGCAAAAGGATGAAAATCCTTAAGCTTCATGATTATTTCTCTGCCGTCTCTAAGCTCAATGATAACCTTTCCTTTTACGTTTACATTTACGATATCTATAGGATCTACCCCGAGCTCCTCTGCAATATAGCTTATGTGCTCATGAGTAAAACTCTCCGAGCAGAAAAGCCCGATTGTGAGGGCAACGTTTTGCTGATACCATTTGGCAACTTCTAAACGGATGCTGCTGAACTGCTGCTGTCTTACGCCGTCTATCTGACAAGGAACTCCAACTACAGCCAGAGGTTTTACATCTTTTCTCATTGCCTCTGTAAGAGCTACTGTGTTTGGTGAGTATGTGTAGCGTGAGCCGCTGCACTGTCTGATTTCGTCTGATGTTGTGCATAGCTTCTGCACACCGACCTGAGGATTTTCCGGAAGAACATCACCTGTTACTACTCCGTTAATTGATCCGTTCTCAAGTGCATGCACTAAGAGAGCGCTTGTTACGCCGCCGTCTTGGCCGCCATCTAAAAATTCTTTATCTTTCGCTCTTGCTATTACAGCATAGTTGTATGGGCCAAAGCCTTCGTCTTTAACAGGTTGTTTGAAACCCAAGAGAGTCTGAAGGTCTTTGTCGAGGGGTCTTAGCACAGGACAAACATCGGCGCAAAGTTCGCAGAACACACAGGCGTCGTTTCTTGTATCTACCGGATGCTCGTCAACGTAGTCAAAAACGTCTGTTGGACAAATCGTTACGCAAGCAGCGCATCCGACGCACTTTTGAGGCTCTACAATCTCTCGCATTAGAAAATCTACAGCTTTAAACCCGCCGCGGTTTATCTCAGATCTCCAAGCGTATGCCCACTCATATGGGTCAACACCTTCTTCGAGCATCTCTCTGTACTTTTTCTGGACTTCCCGGACTAGCTTTTCATCGTTACTAATCTCTTGGTTACTCATCTGTGCTCCTCTTATAATTTTTGGAATTGTCAGGCAGATTTAAATAGACATAGCAATCCGGTTGATTTAGAGTAAAAGATCCGAATTTAATTTGATTGATTTTCCCTAATTTGTTCACAATTTCCGGCAAAGTTTGCCACCTTGGCCAAAAAATTTTACAAACCTTAACCTAATTCTATAACCCTGTGCCTAATTACATAACCCTAATAACTTATAATCACATATCCCTTACAATATATGATCACAAACACCTAATAACACAACTTTAATATCACACTTAAAACATTAAGTCAATCACCAAAATTAACGCAGATTTCTTACTATAAATAATAAATGACAAAAACTTGTTAATAAATAGTTTGGATAAGAATTATAGTGCGGTTATTCTATAAAATTATTGCAGTATAAAATCGGTAAATGTCATAGTATGGAGTGCATCAAACTACACAAATAAAAGTGCTATGATACATGTTAAAAATGTCTCAAAACACTACGGTGATCTTATTGCCGTAGACAATATTTCGTTTCAATTACAAAAAGGTGATGTGCTTGGATTCCTAGGACCAAACGGCGCGGGTAAGACCACGACGATGCGTATCATCACGGGCTATATGCCGCCGACTAAGGGAAGCGTTTATATTGCCGATAAGGACGTATTTGAAGACCCCGATGAAGCTAAGTCTTATATAGGCTATCTTCCAGAAAACCCGCCGTTATATGAAGATATGGTAGTCACAGACTATCTAAATTTTGTAGCAGAGATAAAAAATGTTCCCGCGGCTAAAAAGTCCTCAAGTATTCACTATGTTATGGAAAAATGCGGAATCTCAGAGGTAAGCGGGCGGGTAATCGGACATCTCTCTAAAGGCTACCGCCAGCGTATTGGAATTGCGCAGGCCCTTATAAATGACCCCGCAGTGCTGATTTTAGACGAGCCCACTAACGGGCTTGATCCTATGCAGATAATAGAAATAAGAGAGCTGATAAAAGGCCTTTCGAGTGAGAGAACGGTAATTTTAAGCACACACATACTGCCAGAAGTAACCATGATCTGCACCAAGGTGGCAATAATAAACAAAGGAAAGCTCTTGGTTGAGGAGTCTTTAGAAAGACTAGCTAAGAGCAGCGGAGGCAAAGATAGTATTCTTCTTAAGACAAAGCATAAAGGGCCGGATGTGAAGGAAAAGCTTTTGTCTCTATATAATGTAGAGGGAGTATCTGACGGACCTTATGAGGAATTTATAGTTCAACCGATGATGGGATTTGATATAAGAGAGGAGCTGTCCCAAGTAGTGCTTCAAAACGGGTGGGGACTTTTAGAAATGCGCCCGGTAACTCATAATTTAGAAGAGGTTTTTTTAAGAGTAATATCTTCGGAAGGAAATTAGATGAACGGAGTTTATCCTATATTAAAAAGGGAGCTTGGATCATATTTTGCCTCCCCTCTTGCATATGTTGTACTAGTAGTATTCCAGGTAATAACAGCATTTTTATTCTTCCTAAATCTAAAAGGATATCTTCAGCTGCAGTTTGATCCCAGCTTTCAGCTCCTACGAGAACAACTGAACTTAAATACTGTAATCGTAATTCCATATTTCGATACGATGAGCATAGTGCTTCTTTTTATTATCCCGCTTCTCACTATGAGGCTAGTTGCAGATGAGAGAAGCAGCCATACAGCCGAGCTACTTTTTACCTCACCTATTAAACTGAGTTCAATAATTTTAGGAAAGTACCTAGCAGCCCTAATATTGTTAATCATCATGCTCGCATTATCCTCGCTTAATATATTAGTGCTTACTGCGCATGGCTCACCGGACATCGGTATGGTGCTATCCAGCTATTTAGGCCTCTTTTTGCTAGGCGCATCATTTCTGGCAATAGGAATATTCGCTTCATCACTTACAAGCTCACAGCTCGTGGCTGCAATCATAGCATTTGGCATACTTCTGTTCCTCTGGCTCATCGGTGCGTCTTCGGATGCGGATAGCTCGGTGTTTGGATATGTCTCACTGATAAACCATTTTACAAATTTTAGCAAAGGCATAATTGAGCTCAAAGATATCGCGTATTACCTTTCAGCGATCTATATAGGCCTGTTCCTCACCCACACTGCACTTGATTCAGAGAGGTGGCGATGAGGAAAAGGCGGCTTATTTACGGCACGGGAGCACTTATATCGGTTATTAGCACCATCGGTATAATAGTGGCAATTAATTATCTGCTTTTTAGAACTGATATACGGTTTGATGTTACCCAGGGAAAGCTGCACACTGTCTCTTCGGCAACTATAAGAGCCCTAAACAGCGTACAGGATGAGATCATTATTATAGGGTTCTATAAGGAGACAGGGGTGGACAGAAGCGGTTTTGTGGATTTAGCAAAAGAGTACACCAGAAGAAATGACAATATTAAAATAAGACTTGTAAATCCTGATCAAGAGCCCGCTGTAGCAAAGAAGTACGGTGTTAAAGAATATGGAAGCGTTGTATTGGCAAAAGATGAGAATGTGGTCAAGCTAAGGCTCACAGACCCGATCACGGGTGGAATACTTAAGAATTCCGAAGAAGAGATAACAAATGCATTGCTCAAGCTCACAAGAGATTCTCAAAAGACACTTTATATTCTTACAGGCCACGGTCAAAGAGATATGGGAAACAGCGTAGATGCACAAGGGCTTGGACTTTTAAGAAAAACTATATTAGATGAGGGCTACGAAGTAGCAGAGTTTATGATCCTTAGAGGAGATGATCTTCCTATAAAAGATTCAATATTATTGGTAGCTGCACCAACCCAAGCTTTTTCTTTGAGCGAGATACAGTACATAAAGAACTATCTCAATAGCGGCGGAAGGGCAATATTTATGATAGAGCCTAGGGCAGGAAATGAGATAGCATCAATATTAGCCGGTTACGGTTTTGATATTTCAGACGACGTCGTGATTGATCCAAGCTCGAAACTTGAGGGAGGAGGAGACATAGCTCCAATTGTGTCTGATTATCCTTATCACGAGATAACTGAGGATTTTAGGTTTGCTACAATTTTCCCTTACTCAAGGAGCATAGACGTTTCAAACGGATCTTATGACACGGCAGTGTTGGCAAACACCGGAGAATACAGCTGGTCTGAAACTAATTTTGACCTATTTGATGAGGGCGTGGCCCAAAAAGAGGCAACCGATAGATCAGGGCCCCTTGGAGTTGCGGCGATTGGAGAGAACGGCAACAACGGGCGGATCGCAGTTTTTGGAAGCGCTGATTTTGTCTCTAATGTGTTTCTTGAGTTCTCAGGCAATAGGGACTTTTTTCTAAATACCCTAAACTGGATATCAGGTGATGAGAATTTGATCTCAATAAGACCTAAAAAATTAAACTCTGGTAATCTCACAATTACCACAAAGCAGGTAGATATTATATTTATAATTATAGTTGTTGTTATACCAGCAGTGATATTGTTTTCTGGTATAGCCATCTGGTGGAAGAGGAGGGTGTTATAAAATCAATACTTGGAGTGTTGGATTAAGTAGCATGTCTAAAATACTGAAAATACTATGAATTATTTCCTTAAAAAATTTAAAGGCCCGCTTATAACTGCGGCTGTATTTGCTGTGCTCTTGATTGTTATATTTCTGCCTCAAAGGGAGAAGGAAACAAATATAATTCCGGCAGAAGAAAATGCTTTTTTAGAGGAAGGTGAGGTTTTATCTATTGAAGTTTACTATCCAACATCATGGGTATTATTAGAAAACGAAGAAGATAAATGGTTTGTGGTTGAAGATGACAAAAAGTTAAATGCGGATAGCAATCTTGTGCAAAATCTACTTTATGATGTTATGAACACGGAGATCTACGGCACAGTCCCGACCCAAGAGGTTGATCTGGAGCAGTTTGGTGTTGAGAGTGCTAAGGCTGAGATAATTCTTATCACAAAGGAAGATAACAATCACTTTATCATTGGAGACGAAATCCCAGTTGGTTCTGGAACTTATGTTTACCACCCTGAGAAAAAAATTGTTTATGTGGTGGAAGAGAATTACCTAAATAAGTTTTTGGATCTCAGCAGTGTTGATTTTAGAGAAAGGGGTCTATTTAATTTTGATGAAGACAAAGTTAATCGAATTTCCATATGGTCCGGCGAATTCTCTGCTGATCTGATTTTTGATAACGGACAATGGATTATTGACGGAGAAGACCAAATCGTTGCCGACTCAAAGAAAATAGATGAACTCTTGTGGATATTTTCCAGAGCAAAAGTACTTGGATTTCAGGATGAGCGGCCCCAGAGTATAGAAAAATACGGTCTGGACGATCCCGGAACAGAGATAAGATTTTATGAAGACGATAAGATTCAGGGCCTTTTATTTGGCAAGAGAAAAGACGAGGACAGTTATTATGTAAAGACAGACACTGATGATGCCGTTTATACAATTCACATAAGTCTTTTCAAAAGAGTGCCCAAAAACATAGAAAGCATAGCAAGCAAATAATACTGAACACAAGATGGAGGGCTTATGTTTATCGAAATAAAATCTACAGAAGGCGAGCTTAGCTGGATAAATCTAAAACAAGTGCTTGTAATTAAACTGGCAAGGCCTGCTGATGGGTGGGTCTGGAGCTTCACATTTAGACACGAGACATTTTGGTCTGCGACATTTGAGACAGAAGAAGAGGCTAACAAGTGGATTGAACATGCCCTTGGGAACTGCAAGATTCCAATGGCGCCGGATATGTAGTCTTACTTATCTTCTTCTTTTTGTTTTATATCCAGCTTTAGTCCTAACTCTAAAAGCTGATTAATATCCACCTCTGACGGAGCTTCCGTTAGAGGGCACTGACCTTTTTGGGTTTTTGGAAATGCAATTACGTCTCTAATAGACTGTGCGCCGGTAATCAGCATTACAATCCTATCAAGCCCAAGTGCGATTCCACCGTGAGGAGGGGCTCCAAAATCCAGCGCATCCAATAAAAATCCGAACTTGTCTTGAGCTTCTTCCATAGTGAGCCCAATTGCGCTGAATATTTTCTCCTGAATATCTTTTCTATAAATCCTGATACTTCCCCCGCCAATCTCGACACCGTTAAGTACAACGTCATACGCTCTTGATCTTATCATTCCCTTCTCCCCGTCAAGAAGTTCGATGTCCTCTTCATGAGGCGAAGTAAACGGGTGATGCATTGCGACATAGCGCTTCTCGTTGTGATCAAAATCAAAGAGTGGGAAATCGACTACCCACAGAAAATCAAATTGGCTATGGTCAATCATTGAGAACCTATCGCCTAGGCTTAGTCTTAGATTTGAAAGTACTAGGTTTACAATATGCGGAGTATCGGCGCCGAAGAACACAATGTCTCCGTCTTTAAGGTCGAGCGTTTTTTGAAGCTCATCTTTTTCCTGATCACTAAAGAACTTAACTATCGGAGACTGCCACTCGCCGTCTGAGACCCTTATCCAGGCAAGCCCCTTGGCGCCTAGAGTTTTTGCAACCTCTGTGTAGTCGTCAATCTCTTTTCTGGAAAGCTCAGCGCCTCCGCCTTCTACTTTGAGCACTTTTATAATTCCGCCGTTTTTAATAGCGCCGCTAAATACTTTAAACTCTGAATCTTTAAATATTTCTGAGATGTCTTGAAGCTCAAGCCCAAAGCGCGTATCTGGTTTGTCAGAGCCGTACTTAAGCATAGCTTCTTCATGAGTAATTCTCTTAAACGGCGTCTGAATCTCAGTGCCTTTTGCTTCTTTGAATATTGCTTTTAACATTCCCTCGACTACAGCTATTATGTCGTCCTCATTTATAAAGGTCATCTCTACATCAATCTGCGTAAACTCGGGTTGACGGTCGGCTCTTAAGTCCTCATCTCTAAAGCATCTTACAACCTGATAGTATTTATCTAACCCTGATACCATAAGAGTTTGTTTTAGGATCTGAGGCGACTGCGGCAGTGCATAGAACTGACCCGGGTTTAGTCTGCTTGGTACAAGAAAATCTCTGGCACCTTCAGGGGTAGATCTTGTTAAGTATGGCGTTTCGATTTCTAAAAACCCTTCTCCATTTAGATAGTCCCTTGTAGCTGAGGCAACTTTGTGGCGGGTAATGATGTTGTCCCTCATGCTTGGACGCCTGAGGTCAAGGTATCTATACTTAAGCCTTAAGAGTTCATCAACATTTATGTCTTCTTCAATTAGAAACGGTATGACTTTAGAGGTGTTTAAAATTCTCACCTCGCTTGCCATTACCTCAATTTCGCCGGTTTTAAGGTTGGGATTAATTGTTTCATCAGAGCGCTTTTTAACTGTCCCTTTAACGGCAATAACCCACTCATCACGTATGGCTTCACCTTTTTTATGAACATCGACACTGATTTCTGGGTTTAGAACTGCTTGTACGAGACCCTCGCGGTCTCTTAGATCAATAAATATCACCCCGCCGTGATCTCTGTGGGACTGAACCCAGCCCATGAGCACAACTTCTTTATCAAGATCATTCGTGCTAAGATCGCCGCAGTAATTTGACCTCTCCCAATCTCCCATTAACTCAAGCATTAATCCTACTCCTTGTCTCTATAAAGATTTTCCTTAAGACGGAAAATCTTAACCTTTATAAGCAATTTGGCAAGAATAGTGACTACAACTGCACACAAGACTTCTTTGTATGTTGTGATTATTTATTAGATTATTTAAGCTGTAAGGACAATGAGTGAGAATAATTCTTTTAAATCAGGATTTATAACAGTTATAGGAAGGCCCAATGTAGGCAAGTCAACTCTGATCAATGCTCTTGTCGGAGAGAAAATTGCGGCCGTCTCTGACAAGCCTAATACCACAAGAAATAGGATTCTTGGCATAAGGACATTGCCAGATGCACAGCTCATTTTCCTAGATACCCCAGGGATTCATAAAGCAAGAGGAAAGCTTGGAAAGGCGATGGTGCAAACTGCAATGGGAGCAGTTCAGGAAGCTGACGTGATAGTCGTCATGGTTGAGGTAAAGGAGCCCTTTGGAAGAGGGGACACATATATCATCGGGAATTTATCAAAGCCAGCTATTTTGGCCGTAAATAAAATTGATACGATTAAAAAGAACGAGCTTTTGCCAATATTGGAATCATCAAAGGAGTTTGAGGAAAAGTTCACTGACATTATTCCAATCTCTGCTATGAACGCTGACGGAACACAAGAACTCCTAGATAAAATTGTGGAATATCTCCCAGAGGGTCCTAAGTACTTTCCTGAAGAGATGTATACAGATCAGCCAGAGCGTTTTTTGGTTGCAGAGCTTATTAGAGAGAAGATATTTAGACTAACCCAAAAAGAGATACCCTATCAAACAGCTGTGGTGATTGAAGATTTCCACGAGGAGCCAGAGAGAAATTTAATAAATATTTCAGCTGTGATTTTTGTTGAGAGGAAAAATCACAAGGGGATTATTATTGGCAAAA
The DNA here is from genome assembly GCA_039028315.1 of Thermodesulfobacteriota bacterium. Taxonomy (NCBI): domain Bacteria; kingdom Pseudomonadati; phylum Thermodesulfobacteriota; species Thermodesulfobacteriota bacterium. Next base: position 8,395 of record JBCCIH010000042.1, read on the forward strand.
AGGGCGAGATGTTAAAAGAGATAGGCAGTTTAGCCAGGGCTGATATTGAGAGAATATTAGGAGCTAAGGTCTATCTGGAGCTCTGGGTTAAAGTAAAAGAAAAGTGGAGTGAGAGGGACAATCTTATAAAAGAGTTTGGATATGGGGATTAAGTCTATGCTTTTTTTGCTATAAAAAATTCATAACCGTAGAAATCTGAATATCGGCGTCTCATATCAATTTCCGCCCTAGTCATTTCTAATATGCTAAGCGCCTCTTTATCATCTTTAAATTGTTCAGTAAGAGCTGGTAGTTTGGCTTCTAAGGGGGCGTAATAATTATCCCACCAGTCGCTATCAGGGAGGGTAAAATGGCCAGTTATTTCATATCCCTCAGTCTCTATTATCGATAAATTGTTCTCTAAGTTTGTCATTGGCGGATATTCGTTCTTGAAAAAATTAGACAGATCAGCCGGAGGATTGTCTTTAAGCCATACTAGCTCGCTTATGGCTATGTAGCTAGCCGGTTTTAGAAATGTCTTCCAATAATCAAGCGCGTTCTCAAACCCCATTATATATGCAGACCCCTCTGCCCATATTAGATCAAAACTCTCCTTCCCAAATCCAAGATCGTTCATGTCCCTGTTTAAGATAGTTATGCGCTGCGTTAAATTTTCTTTTTGAGCGTTTTGTTTCAATATGCTCAAGTATTCGTCAACTACATCTACGGCCATAATATTGCAATTAAGCGCATTTGCCAATGTGATAGTCTGCATACCCGGCCCGCAGCCGATGTCTAATACACCTACCTCATTCGGTAATCCAGCGCAGTAGGATAGCGCTTTTAATGTGCTCTGCTGGGAGCCAGGGCCTTGTCTGGGCAGGCCGCTTTGTATTTGTAAAAAAATCTCAAATAACTGGGGGTTCTCTTCCATAAAGGCTCCGCTCTTTTATTTGCCCTTAAACTCAGGATTTCTTTTCTCGGCAAAGGCTTTTTGGCCCTCTTTGTAATCCTGACTATTTTGAACTTCAAGAGTCATGTCTCTGATCAACTTTTCATCTTCTGCACTTAATTCTTTTTTTTGCAGAGTATTAGTAATAGTCTTAAGTGTTTTAAGAGAAAGAGGCGCATTCTCTGCAATCTCGCTCACAATCCCATATGTTAAATCTCCAAGCTCTGAACGGTCAACAATAAAATTTACAAGCCCGATCTGGGCAGCCCTTTCAGACGTTATAGCCTTACCTATTAAAAACATCTCCTTTGTATAACCAGGGCCAATTAGATCTAAGAACTTTTTCATGCCGCTGTGAGAATACACAACTCCTAGCTTTGCAGGCGGCATACCAAGCATGCACTTATTAACTGCGATTCTAATGTCGCACGTCACCGCAACCTCAAGCCCCGCGCCAAAGGCGTGTCCGTTCATCATTGCAATCACAGGGTATGGAAAATTCTCGATCTCTCTTAATGCCCTTCCAAGTGGGTGATTGCCTTCATGATGGGCTATCATATCATTCTCGCCAATTGCTCCAATATCATAGCCTGAGGAAAATGCCTTATCGCCAGCACCGGTTAGCACTATGCATCTGGCAATATCCTCTGAGGCGATGCGACTTAACTCTGACTTTAGCTGCTCTAACATAGAGGGCGTGATCAGATTGCGCTTCTCGGGCCTATTAAAAGTCAGTGTACATACCGGGCCTTTTTGATCTACTATTAGTTCTTTTGGCTCTGACAATTTAGCTCTCCAAAATAGAATTCAAAACTAGTATCGATTTGAGGCTGTGCTTTGTCAAATAGTTCTAACTTGCAGCCTAGAACTAGAGCAAACTTGAAAATTTAGTTATTATTAATAGCTTAATAATCTAGGAGAGTGAGAACATGCCTTTATTTGAATATGAATGCGACAAGTGTATGGATGGATATAACAAGTCGATTGATGACTTAGTTGCCAAGCTTACCAAGACCAACGCGACTAAAATTAAAAAAAGCAATGACGGAATACTTTACATAGAAGTTACTGATGGGAAAACCAATAAACAGCTATTTGCTTTAGGTGAGAAGAGTAACCGCAGAGGTCCAAGAAGATTCCGCTATACGCTTGATGACAAGAAAATTCTATATCTAGAGCTAAAGGACTTTAGGTTTAGCTCACTTGTTATGGATGAAGGTGACGAAGATGACGTAGAATGTCCAGTTTGTAAAGACAAAAAACCTCGCAGAATTTTCTCGACATTCAAAGCAATTTTTGATGATAAGAGCAAGCGCGCCCCAGGGCCTGGTGATGAGCTCAGATATCATATGGAATATAAAGAGATGAAAGATGAAGAGCAGAGAAATGACTGGGTTGGTCAGGAACATCTAAACCAATACTTCAATAGATAATATTTATAGATTTAGGAGGAAGTAGATGCCGCTTTTTGAATATGAATGCATAACATGCAGGGGTTACGTGGAAAGTTCATTAAAACAGATTGAAAAAAGTCTTACTAAAAAATCCGTTTCCGATTTGGTAAAAAACCACGATTACATAAATCATATAGGTATCTTTGATCTTGATAAGGAAGAGGTAGTAACTCAATCGGGGAAAAGAGACAGGGAATGTATAGATTTGGATTTTTATTTAAACGATGATTCTCTTTTAGTATTTTTTAACCTGCAAGGGAACTATCGTTTCTCCGAGCTCATTTTTGAAGAGGCTGATGAGAAAAAAGTTAAGTGCCCGCATTGCGATACCAAGAAAGTTGAAAAGGTGATATCCAGTTTTTCTTTCACTAGCGATCTATCCACCGATATGCCAAAGCCTGATCTTTCAAACTTGCCGCCTTCGGTAAGGAAAAACACTTTTCTAAGCGATTATATTGAAGAAAAGGATCAGCCTAAGAAAAATAGGGCAAAGAGACCTGTAAATCTAGAAAATAAAGCTAAACAGAAAAAAGTAGATTTCGACTAATTAGTTAGATTTATATGAGGTTGAGGATGATAAATCTCTAACCTAAAATTTATTAAGATTCCTCTCTATATTCTTCTTTTGGTTTTCCGAATCTCTTACCCAATTCTTTATAAATATCACTTGGGGTGATTCCGTAGTAGGCAAGTGCTACCATTGAGTGAAACCAGAGGTCAGCAGTTTCGTATATTAGCTCTTTAATGTCTTCGTCTTTTGCCGCAATAATTACTTCTCCAGCTTCCTCTCCTATTTTTTTGAGAAATTTGTTAGGACCCTTTTCAAATAGCCCGCTTACATATGAGCCTTCTTTTGGGTTTTGTTTTCTATCCTGTATAACTTCATAGACATCATCTAATGTTTTAGCATCTTCGGACGGCCCAAATGCAGGTGCTTCTTTATCGCCGTCAGCTGATCTGTAAAAACAACTTCTCTGACCTGTGTGACATGCAACCCCATTTTGTTTAACTAGGTATATAAAAGTATCTACATCACAGTCATAGAATATCTCCACAATTTCCTGCACATTCCCCGATTCTTCTCCCTTCATCCACTGTTTCTCACGAGACCTGCTCCAAAAGTGAGAGTTACCGGTATCAATGGTTTTTTGAATAGCCTCTTTGTTGGCATATGCCAGCATTAGCACCTGTCCGCTGGATTCATCCTGCACTATTACAGGTATAAGGCCATTCTCGTCAAATTTTATCTCATTTAAGTCCATAATCTTCCTCAGGGCTGATTATATTAACATAATAGCATCCATACTCGAAATAAGACATAGTAAGTTCTTTACATGTAGAGTTTCATGCCTTATATTAATATATATTCTAATTCACAGGAGTTGTTTCTAATGGCAAGAGTAACTATAGAAGATTGTTTAGATAAAGTTGTTAACAGATTTGCTCTTTCAGTTGCAGCAATGAAAAGGGCGAGACTTCTTGTCAAAGGCGCTCCTATGCTAGCTGACGAAACTGACAACAAAGACGTAGTTTCTGCTCTAAGAGAAATTGCAGAAGAAAAAGTCAAAGTTGTATACCCGGTAGGTCAGGACGAGTATTAGTTTTAGTTTCTATCCTACCAAAGAACCTAAACATTGATAGTATTTTATAGATTGGATATGTTTTGAAACTATTCAATTATAGATTTGCTATATGCTGAATATCTATGTCCAAACTAACACAGATAGGAATTGATACAGGCGGAACATTTACCGATTTTGTTTTCTTTGACGGTAAGAAAATAGATATACATAAAGTTCCTTCAACTCCAAGTGACCCATCAAAGGCAATTCTAGCCGGCATAAGCGATAAGCATGATCATATTGATCTTAATCTAAGTTTGGTTCATGGCACTACTGTAGCAACGAATGCTCTTTTAGAGAGAAAGGGCGCAAAGATTGCTCTAATAACTACTAAGGGTTTTGAGGATATAATACAGATTGGCAGACAAAACAGGGGTGAGCTATACGATGTGTTCTGGAATGCCCCACTTTCCCTTGTTCCCCCTTCACTAAGATTTGGCCTTGAGGAAAGAACTACATACGAAGGCAAGATAAAACATAAAGTTACCAAAAAGCAAGTCGATAAACTATTGTCAAAACTAAAACAGCTTAAAGTAAAGGG
>JBCCIH010000043.1 GCA_039028315.1 Thermodesulfobacteriota bacterium
GCATCAGCTACATGAAGAAGTAAAGATGACCCACCAAGCTCTTCTAACGTAGCTCTAAATGCACTCATAAGCTCTTTGGGAAGCTCGCTAATGAATCCAACAGTGTCTGTAACTAGTATTTGTCTTCCACTTGGGAGCATTATCTTTCTAGTGGTTGGACTTAATGTTGAAAAGAGCTTATTTCTAACTACTACTCCGCTTTTCGTGAGAGCATTAAATAATGTAGATTTTCCAACATTTGTGTAGCCTATGAACGTTACGGTCGGAATTCCAGTTTCGTATCTTCTTTTTCTAGTATGTTCTCTTCTTCTGCTTATGTTTGAAATCTGCTTTTCTAACTGATCGATCTGCTTTCTAAATGTTCTTCTTTGTTCCTCAAGTCGCTTCTCACCAGGACCTCTTGTACCAATACCTCCTCCGAGCTGTGAGAGCTCAACTCCCTGACCAACCAATCTAGGTAGATTATATTTAAGCTGAGCAAGTTGTACTTGAAGTTTTCCCTCGCTGGTGGTCGCATGTTTTGCAAAAATCTCTAAAATAAGCTGAGTTCTATCCTGAACTTCCAAGTTGGTTTCATCTGATATAGCTTTAACTTGAGCAGGGCTTAACTCTACATCAAAAATTATTTTTTCTGCACCTAGGTGCTTTGCAGATAAAATGACCTCATTCAACTTACCTTTACCAATTAAATATCTTGGATCTATCTTTTTCCTTGTTTGAATAACTGACTCTAAAACTGCTTTCCCAGCAGAACGCGCAAGTGATTTAAGTTCTTTCAAAGACTCCTCGGCCTCTGATCTGAAATTGGTAGAGAACCCAACGAGCAAAACACCTTCTTTGCCCCTCTCGCCGCCATGCTCGTAATATCCCCTTTGTAGATTGTTTTCTATGTCTGATATAAGTTCATCACAGTTTAGATCAACACGGCCTAAGTCGTTATATTTAACAACTTCCCACTTCTTTTCTTCAGGGTTTGGCGGCACTATGTAAGCCAGATTAAATTGTCCGGGCACTCCTTGCTCTTTAACTTCTAATAGGCCTATCATATCCAGCCTTTCATTAAGTAGTGTTACTAGGTCGGGCTGTGAGAACTCCGGGTTTTTAAGGTGGGTGTGAATAAGCCTATAACCCCTTAGCCTAAACTTAGCTTCTCTAGAACGTCCTATTAGCTCTTCAAAAGGAAATTCGTGGCAATCACCTAAAAATATGACTCTCACTTTACCTTTACGGTCTATCAGGAGTGATATTCCTTTATTTATTTCTTTGGAGAAATTTGTGAGCGTTCTAGCCAGCTCAAGAGTAACGATTTCTTTTGGGGGGATTTTCCTTCTGTAAAGCCTTTCTAAATTACTGATCTCACTTTTTGTAAGACCTGAAGTTTTACCGTGGATTTTTGGTATGCTTAAGCCTCCTGATGCATATAATTATATTAATATAATATCAATTTTGAATAATCAGTCAAGAGAATTAATACAGTCTTAATAGTAGTTTAGTTCTATGATTCATAAACGAGATTTGATGAGTCATCTTGCCTTATCTAAATGATATAGCAATAATATTTAGCATTATGAGTTCTGACTCTGACTATACTGACGCATTAGGCCTATTATTCTTGACAGCTAAAAACACTGTAGAATCTTCTAAAGAGGTTCTTTCAATATACAATCTTCCAACAGAATTTTTAGAAATTTTTTTAGATATACCCGGAAGAAGAGGGGGCTTTTGTATAATTTCTTCTTCCAAATATGTTGTATTTTTTGATGAAGAACCAAACACAATCACAATTATTGGAAAGAATAGAAGTAAACAAAGTGGGTTAGCTCAAAACTCATCGAAAACATCACAGCTGCTTAAAGTGTCATTTTCAAATGTGGATGGAAAATATCAATACAAAGATAACACAGGTGGTATTATTAACCCCAATGATATAGTGGATATAACGATAAATTGGGCTTTATCTTAGTATTAAATTAGGGGGATAGTACAACATGCGTAAGCATGGCTAATCCTACAATAAGAAAAATTAAGACAGGGACCCCTAAAATGTACCAAAAAGCCTCTTTTTCGTGTGGTTCTAATGCTAGTGGAGATTTTTTTTCTTCTGTGCTCATATCCTTCTCATTAGTGCTTTCTTCTGCTTTAACACTTTCATCTTCTACGACATCATTCTCTTCACTCATAACGGCAGAAATTATAACAAGTCCTTATACTTTGTAAAGGTTTGAAGAGATAATTTGATAATCCTAGTGTATTTGTTACTTTATAAATTGTGATAGATTACGTAAATCCTTTCTTTAGGCCTCCAAGCGAGGCTAAGAGTTTTATTCTTCAGGCAACTATTGGCTGCTCACACAACCAGTGCACTTACTGTGCAATGTACAGAAAAGATGAGCAAAAGTTCAGGGTCCGTCCCATGGATGAGATCAAACAAATAATTGATAGTGCATCTGAATCAGAAATGATTGATGATAGAGTATTTATTGCAGATGGGAACGCTCTTGTACTCTCTAAGAAGAAGCTAATTGAGATAATGGATTATCTTAAGTCTAAGAACCCCGAAATCCAAAGAATTAGAATGTATGCAAATGTAGGAGATATTCTTCGCCAAGGAGTCTCTAATTTAAAAGAATTAAAAGAGCATGGACTGGACATGGTATATATCGGATTTGAAAGCGGTGATAATATTGTTCTTGAGCGAATAAAAAAAGGCGCAAATCATGAAGAAACCGTTCGTGCGTCTGGGATGCTAAAAGAAGCCGGTATTATGAATTCCGCAATGGTTCTTTTAGGCATGGGGGGAACAGACAGAAGCCTAGAGCATGCAGAGGCTACCGGAAAGCTTTTAACTGGGGCTGATCCAGAGTATGTAGGTGCTTTATCTCTTCAAGTACGTCCGGGAGCACCACTTCATGATGAGATGATGAGAGGAGAGTTTGAGCTCCCCAATAAATTTCAGATTATTAAAGAGCTGGAAGTCTTGGTCGATAACACGGAGCTTACAGATGGGTATTTCTTTTCAAATCATATCTCTAACTATCTTCCTATAAAAGCAAAATTTCCTCAAGATAAAGAAAAAGTGTTATCAGAAATTAGAACGGTAATAAATAGTGGTGATGAATCTTTATTAAGACCTGATTATTACAGAGACGTTATAAATCAATATTAATTGAAAAGGAGAGATAAAATGTCTAGAATAGCAACTATTTCACCAGTGTGGGGATGTAGTGTAAGTGATTTGAGAGAGCTTGCAAAAACTGCAGAAGGAGCAGGGTTTGAAGCGATATTCTCCCCTGAAGTTCCGCCGTTTAGCGCGCTTACTAATGCCCAAGTATTTGCTGAGGTCACTTCTACAATCAACGTTGGCACATGGATTACTAATATATATATGCGCCAGGCAGTTATGGCTGCGGCTGAGACTATTACGATACAAGAGATCACTGGAGGCCGAATGGTTTTAGGTCTTGGAGTTAGTCACAAGCCGGTCAATTCACGTTATGAGATTGATATGGGCGATCCAGTAGAAAGCATGAGAGATTATGTTACTCAGGTTAAAGCCTTTTTAGATGGCTCTGCTCCTCAGCTAACCCTAAAACGTGAAGTGCCAAAGGTTCCTGTTTATATTGCTGGACTAACTAAAGGTGCGGCAAATTTAGCTGGCGAAGTAGCTGATGGACTAATGCCCTACATGACAACAACAGATTACGTGGCTGATTTACGAAACTATGTTGCTGAAGGTGCTGCTAAAGCAGAAAGAGATCCTTCAGAAATTGATATAACATTAGGAATACCATCTATTGTTTCAGATGATTTAGAGCTTGCTCAGGCTGCTGGAATAAAAGGTTTTTCACCGTATTTAAACTTCCCATTTTACCAGAGACTGATGATTAATAACGGTCATGGTGATGTAATTGAAAAAATAAGAGCTGGGGAAAAACCAGGCGATGTATTTACAACTGAGATGTTAGATTCTGTAGCACTTGTTGGTCCGGCTGATAGATGCAGAGCTAAGCTTGATGAGTACAGAGATGCAGGTGTTGATCTTCCGATTATAGTACCAGGACCTGCAGGAAAACAGAGTAACGTTGAAGTAATGCAAAACACTGTTGCAGCTTACGGTGGATAGTTCTTACAAATTAAAATAAAACTTAAAACCCGTTCAGTCTCGAATTTAGATTGAACGGGTTAGTTATATGTAATCACAAGCCATTCATTTCGTTGATGCGCATAGGCATTTGATCGATTTTATTAAAGAAGTAATCAACGTTAGGTTCTGATAATCTTTCTTTCTCTCCTCCATCTTTTCCAATAAGAATAAATGCGGTTTTCCCTGGCTCAATTTTATATTTATCTATGAGCCTCTTGGATTCGCTAGCACTCAGACTCATAAAGTAGTCACCTTTATCCTTTTGATTTAGATCGAAAAAAAGCATATCCCTATCAATAACTTTGTCTTTGTTTTCTAGCACCATTTTAGGCATGTCGTATTTTTCCAATTCATCTTCACTGATGTAATAAATTACAAGCCTATTTTCCCATCTAAACTGTTCTATAGATATTTCCTCAGCTTGTAAATTTACAATGCTAATTAGAATTATAATTAGGAATATAAATGTTTGCATGATTTTAAGAATAGCTTACTGATGGATATATTTCAGAACAATTTTTATTTATGTTCTACTTTCAAGGATTTTATTCGGTTCAAAGCAGCGGCAAGCTCAATCTTTCTAAACTCGCTATAATTCTTGGCCAAATCTGGATTTAGTACATCCAGGCCTAGACGTCCTATATCTAACATTACCAAACTTGTTACTTGTCTAAATGACTTTTTTCCATCCATATACTTCTTAGAATAATTTACAGCATCTAAAATGGTTTCTTCCTGGGATTTGGAGATAATCTGATCGATTGATTCTAAGTTTATATCTAGTGCTTCCATACTATCGGCTATAGGAATTCTTTCTGCAAGATAGCCAAACGGGCTATATCCCTCATAATTTGAACAAGAGTCCTTAGCGGCCTGCGTAATATCTTCTAGAGTATAGTTGTCTATGCGTAAAATAAAGTTTGCAAGACTATAATAATCAGATATTTCAGTATCTGAGCTAAGAATTGTAGACACCATATACTCATTAAAAATACTTTTTGACTTAGCTATGTATTCTGAAATAAATATATTATCAATAAGCACTACATCAGCTCCAACTTCAATCGCCTCTACGATATTAGCTGCTATAGATATATCAGAATTGCCATTTTCAGTTGAAATATTTGAGTCATCCTCAAGATTATCAATAAATCCAGAAATATTAACTCCTGAAATATTTCTGCCTGGCTCTGATCTAATATTGACTGTGTTTGGATTGCTTACAACAAATTCTCTCCCATCCCCCGGCACATGGTTGTAAATACCTTGACCTATTGCGTCTAAGAGAGTTGTTTTGCCGCTGCCTTTAGGCCCCGCAATAAAAGTTATGCCTCTGGGTATACCCATTCCAGTTATCTGACCGCCATTTGGAAGCTCCACATCCATTTTAAGGTTATTAGGTGATGAGAATGGCAATATATCATTACTTTTACATGGAAAGTCATTATCACCTGTCTCCCTGGGCAACAAGCTTCCCTGAGCAACAAAAGCAATAAGTCTTAGGTTCTCAAGTTCCGTTCTTAGAAAATCTGCGTCTTCAGAAGTTTCAATATGTTTATATAACTGGTTTTTGTTCAAGCTATTATAGATGCATGTATTTTCGATAATATCGGCTAGATCATTAAATATTATGTCCTCTGAAAGCTCTGATATCAGATCTTGGTTAATCTGACACAGAACTATTTTAAATCTTATTTCTACAAATTTATCATCCAGTAATACAGATGTCCTATCTATAATTTCCTGGCCAGGTTTTTCAAGACTTATATATGCTCTTTTTACATTGTCTTTTGTCTGACTGTCGGAGCTATTAATTTCAGCATAGAGTATTCGAGCAATAAAATCCCTAAGCGCAATCTCTCTTGAGCGATTAGAAAATGTGTCTTCAGGAAAGCCGGCCACTTGATTTGAGATTTTCACCCGAGCTTTGATAGAAATATTTGAAGTATCTTTTTCTATATTATCGAGAACGAGAGTGTAATCATTGAAAAGGTATTCACCTACTATCTTTTTATAAGATGCAGGCTCATTCCAGTTCACGTTTTGTAGGATGCTCTTTAGTTCAAAATGTGCTTTCATAAATGTAGTCTCATATAGTAGAATAATTCCAATATTTATTATCCTGTTTGTAATGAACTATAAAAGCTGGATATACATAGAAGTTATAAAGTACTAGTATTGTATAAAAAAATAATATAGATTGGTTATGTGCACATATGCACAGTGCAAAAAGTTGGATAATATTGTTTTATAAACTCAAAGGAGGTAACAGTTCTATGTTTAGAAGTTTCATACTATTTGCTGGACTAGTTTTAGCTTTAGGTTTGGCCGCATGCCCACAACAGGCACAAGAGCCTGCAGGTGATGCAGAGGTAACTGAGGAAGAAGTTGTAATTGAATCAGCACCTGCGGATGACGCTGCTGATGCTGCAAGTGACGCCGCGGATGATGCTAGCGATGCTGCTAATGATGCTATGGATGATGCTAAAGATGCAGCAAATGACGCCATGGACGATGCCAGCGATGCAGCAAATGACACCATGGATGATGCTAAAGATAAAACAGGTTATTAGTTGTATGTTTTGTAAAAGAATTTTCAAATAGACAAGGGGAGGGAATATGGATTTCACTATATTCCCTTATTTTTAGATTGAATAGTAAGTGGCAACCGGATTGTGAATAAACTGTTTTACTTTTTTTAAATTAAAAAAAGAGGGGAATTATCTTTATAGATGATTCCCCTCTTTAATATTTAGTCTCTCTTTATGATTCTATCCTTGAGTCGGACTTTTTCCATCTTAAGATGTATTAAGTTTCTCCTCCGGCTATAAAGTATTATTTACCAAAATAAATTTTTTTTGTCAGTATCCAATACCCTTGTATACAATACCCATCATGTATAAAATAGTTCTATGAAATCATTTGAAAATTCTATGAATGAGCTTAGAGAAATTGTGGACAAGCTTCAAAGCGGAAATCTCCCCCTTGAAGATTCAATTAAGCTTTTTCAGGAAGGAACCAAACTGATAGCATATTCACATAAAAAGCTTGATGAAATACAAAAAAAAGTGAAAATACTTGTTGATGAAAAAAACGGAGAGCTCACAACCAGGGATTTTGATTCTAACGAAGAATAGCCATGGGATTTAATATAAAGAGTTATCTCGCCTCAAAAAGAGAACTTGTTGACAGAAAACTTGACTCTCTTCTTAACTATTCACCCAAATCCATCACTCCACTGGAAGAATCCATACGTTATAGCGCGCTTTCTGGAGGCAAGCGTCTAAGACCCATTTTAATGATCGCAGCAAACGAAGCCTTAGGCGGTAAGGATGAAACAGTTTTGCCTATAGCATGCGGATTAGAAATGATACATACTTATTCCCTTATACATGATGACCTTCCATGTATGGACGATGATTCCCTTCGAAGGGGAGTTCCCACAAATCATAATGTATACGGAGAAGCAGTGGCCATATTAGCTGGTGATGCATTATTAACAGATGCATTTGCAATTATTATAAAAGAAGGGCTTTCAAGCGGTCTTAGACCAAAAATATTGACTGAGATTGTATCTGATATCTCTCAAGCTGCAGGATCAAATGGAATGATCAGAGGTCAGGCCATTGATCTGGCTCTTGAAGGACTTAGTGATGTATCGGTTGAGCAAGTTGAGAAAATGCACTCACTTAAAACAGGTGTCATGATAGAAACAGCCGTAGTAGTTGGCGCAAAGATAGGCGGAGCTAATGATAAACAGCTTAAGAGACTGAGTGTATTTGGAAAATCACTTGGACTTGCATTTCAAATAGTTGATGACATTTTGGATATTGAGGGCGGAAGAGATATTGGTAAAGATGTTGGGGCTGATGCAAGAAATAAAAAAACCACATACCCAGAGTTAGTTGGACTTAAGAAATCTAAAAGAAAGGCTGAAGATTTAACAAAAAAATCACTAAAGTCTATAAAAGATTTTGGCGATAAGGCAACGCCCTTAAGAGAAATAGCTATTTACCTTGCAGATAGAAATTTTTAACTTATCTTAATCATTTTCTTCAATGGAAAAATCTAATAAAAAACAAAGATTGGATCTGCTCTTAGTTGAGAGAAATCTAGCTTCATCCAGATCTAAAGCCCAAGCCTTAATAATGGGTGGAGTGGTATATGTGGATGGGCAAAAAGTAGACAAGTCCGGCACAATGCTGAAATATGACGCTGATATAATAGTTAAAGAAAAATCTATTAAGTATGTTAGCAGAGGTGGTCTAAAGCTAGAATCGGCACTTTCCAATTTTAATATTGATGTAACAAAAAATTGCGCGTTAGATATTGGAGCCTCTACAGGAGGATTTACTGACTGTTTACTGCAAAACGGTGCAGCCAAGGTTTACGCATTAGATGTTGGCTATGGACAGTTAGACTGGAAACTAAGAAATGACGATAGGGTAGTTGTGATGGAGAAAGTAAATGCCAGGCATCTAAAACCTGATGATATTGCAGAGATGGTTGATATCATAGTAATTGATGTCTCTTTTATATCCCTCACAATGATAATTCCCGCGGTGTTGCAGTTCCTAAAGCCAAAAGGCTACTTAATAGCCCTGATAAAACCCCAGTTTGAAGTTGGTAAAGGCGAAGTAGGAAAAGGTGGCATAGTAAAAGATGAGAATAAGCATAAACAGGTAATTGAAAAAGTAACCCAGCACCTAGTAGAGCTAAAGTTAGATGTGCTAGGGGTTATACAATCCCCGATTTTAGGGGCGGAGGGGAACAAGGAATTTTTAGTAGCAGCATCCAATAATTGATTTGACAAATAGACTATTCCCTGCAAACTATAGCGATTATTTCGCGGAGGAAAGCTAATTAATGGCTGAGAGAATTAAATCTGGTATTAAAAGACATCGTCAGAGCCTTAAAAAAAGAGAACGAAACACTGTAATTAAGTCTGACCTCAAAACACAGCTTAAGAAATTTGATACAGCTCTTGAGTCTAAAGATGTAGAGACTGCAAAAAATGCACTTAAAGAGACTGAAGCAAAACTTCGTAAGGCTGCTACTAAGGGTATAATCAAAAAAGAAACTGCATCTCGTAAAGTTTCCAGATTATCTAAGAAAGTTTCTGCCCTTTCTTCATAAATACTAAAGACTATATTATAAAAACATGCTCTTAAGAGCAGAGCTGCGTCACAAGCTTAGTTAAATGATAGTCTCTTGGAATATAGCTCATTTTTAGTTTTTTATCACATTCCATAAAAAGTCCCATAATCCTTGAAATATCATGATAGCTGTAATTTCTTAGATCTTGGCTAAGGTAATAATAGGCTCCAGAGGACATCCTAAGCTCTTTAATAATCTGATCTTTCGGCATTTTCTGATCTGAGAGTTCTTTTGCTTTCCATATTAGTCTAATGCGCCAAATAAGTCTGCTTAAAACTGACAGAGGCTCCTCTCCCTGTTGATGAAGATCTGAAAGCGCTTTATGTGCATCCCTTGTGTTCTTTTTAGATATAGCATTTATAAGCGCAAATACATCGCCAAATTGAGATCTTTTTGTATGTTTTTCAATATCATCTATATCTATTTGATGGCTATCTGATCTGTATAAAGAGAGTTTTATGAGCTCATTGTTAAGCTCCTGTAAATCCTCCCCGACAAGTGAAATTAATGTCTGTGCAGCTTTAGGGGTTATATTAAAACCAAGGTTTTGTGCCTGTTGTCTAACTGCGGACACTGTATTTCCTTTTTGAAGGCTAAAGTCGTATCTGGGAAGTTTCTTCTTTTTAATCTTAGGAGCCTTACCGTCAGAAAAGACCATAACTAGATTTGCCTGCGGGGAAGGGGATTCTAAGTAAGAGTCTATGAACTCAAGATCTTTAGCTTTAAGTTTATGCGCATTTTTTACTACTATAACTTTGCCGCTGCTGAACATTGGCATAGTTGAAGCACTCTCTACAATCTCTTGAGACGATGCAGCGTCTCCATGGAAAACAATATAGTTCATGTCATCCTCTGGACCGAGCACGGCATTTCTTAATTCCAAAAGTGCTTTTTCTATAAGGTGTATCTGATCTCCTGTAAAAATGTAAACGGGATCAAAATCTTTGTCTGAGACTTTTTGACTAAACTCTTCAAAACCAGGCTTGCTAGATTTTTTTTGGGCCATTGTTATTTGTAATAAACTATTTCGTAAAATATAACTGTTAGTGTTGTCTGTGTTAAATTAGAAATGAAAACTAAATTGATTAAACTAAACAAAATGAGCGCAAGCACAAAAAAAACATTACACTATAAATATCTTAACAGAATTAGCTATGCCGATGCACTCCAAATACAGCAAGAATCACACCGAGCTATCAAATCTGATAGCGCTAACTCACCCGGATATCTATATTTGCTTGAGCACCACCCGGTTATAACAAACGGCCGATTCGGCAATGATGACAATTATGTCTTGCCGGTAGATGCTATAGAAGCGAAAGGCGTAGAAGTTTATAGTTCTGACAGGGGAGGAGATCTTACATTTCATGGCCCAGGCCAGCTGGTTACCTATCCAATTCTAAATCTAAGAGAATTAAATTTAGGCGTGAAAGCATACATATTCTCTTTAGAACAAGTAATAATAGACCTGCTAGCTGATTATGCTATAGAGTCTGATAGAAGAAATGGCTATCCAGGGGTGTGGACAAATGGTCAGAAGATCGCCTCAATAGGAGTGTCGATTAAAAACGGAATTACTATGCACGGCTCTGCTCTTAATGTGAGCACTGATCTAAATAGCTTCTCATTAATAGTTCCCTGTGGTATTTCTGATGTGGTAGTGACATCAATGCAGAAAGTTCTTGGACGGGACGTAGAAATGGATAATGTAATAAGGACTTATCAAAATTGTTTTATGAACATTTTTGATTTGGAGCTGAGCTTAGAAAACGGCCTTGATTAGTCTAATATCAAGACCGTTACTTAATTTTCCTGTTAGTTTAATTAACCTGTAATTTCAAGAGCATTGAAGAAGTAGCCTATTTCAAATGCCGCTGTCTCCGGAGCATCAGAGCCATGAACAGTGTTTTCTTCAATATTTGTTGCAAAGTCTTTTCTAATTGTTCCACCGGCAGCTTCTTCTGGGTTTGTTGCGCCCATAATTTCTCTGTTTTTTGCAATAGCGCCTTCACCTTCTAATACTATCACTACTATAGGTCCTCTAGACATAAAGTCAGTAAGTGAACCAAAAAACGGGCGTTCTTTGTGCACAGCGTAGAATCCCTCTGCCTCTGTTTTACTTAGTTTTATTTTTTTCATAGCTGCAATGTTTAAGCCATTTTTCTCAAATCGGGAGATTATTTCTCCAATAACATTTTTTTCGACCCCATCTGGCTTTATGATTGATAATGTTCTTTCCAAGGTAGTCCTCCAAGAAATTTTTCCCTTTATTTTTTCAGCATTTAGGCTTTTGTCAAATTCCCAGCGGTTTTAACTAGTACCCAGGGATTTATTTGAGTAAAATAATATTCAAGTATTAGAGCCAAAAATTTAAATTTATTTAGTCATTCCTGTTAAATTACTAAATTTCCTGGTAATGTGTGCAGTCAAATAGAATATAATATTTAGGGATATATTTATATGAGCGGAGCGGAAAAACAAAGCGAAACAATTACAGAGAAACAAAGTTTTTTTAGAAGGTTATGGGAAGGTTGGAAAAGAATTGCACGTAAGATCGGTGATTTTAATGCAAGGCTAATTCTTACATTGTTCTATTTTATTCTCCTTTTCCCTTTTGCAGTAATACTCAAATTATTTACCGATCCATTAGAGATCAAAAAGAAAGAACACATCGGATGGCATAATAGGGAAGAAGATACGGAACTATCAGTTCTAGAGAAGGCCGAGAGACAATCTTAACTAAAGAATATGCAGAGTGTTAGGAGTTTTTGACATATGTACATACTAGGAATTTCATGTTACTACCATGATGCAGCAGCAACTCTAATTAAAGATGGTGTAGTAGTAGCTGCAGCTGAGGAAGAAAGATTTACCAGGATAAAGCACGACTCAGAGTATCCAGAGAATGCCATTAATTTCTGTCTAAATTTAGAAGGCATAGAACCTCAAGACTTAGAATATGTAATGTACTTTGAAAAGCCTTTTCTTAAATTTGAGCGCTTGCTTCTAGATACTATGCAGACATTTCCAAAGTCCATGAAGTTATTTAGAGAAGCCATGATAACCCAGCTCGGGGAAAAATTATGGATAAAGCATCTGATTCAGAAAAAACTCGAAATAGATCCCTCAAAAATACTCTTTTGTGAACACCATATGTCCCATGCTGCCAGTAGTTTCTATTGCTCGCCGTTTAATGAATCAGCAATTCTTACAGTAGATGGAGTAGGGGAGTGGACAACTGCAACACTGGCAGTTGGACGGGGAACAGATATACAGATATTAAAAGAAATAAGATTTCCAAATTCATTAGGTTTGCTCTATAGTGCATTCACAGCATTCTTAGGGTTTGAGGTAAACGAAGGGGAATATAAAGTAATGGGTATGGCTCCGTTTGGAGATCCTAAATATGTAGATCAGGTCTACGAAGTGGTTAAAGTGGATGATGAAGGCGGGTTTGAGCTGGA
>JBCCIH010000044.1 GCA_039028315.1 Thermodesulfobacteriota bacterium
ATCCCTTTCATCATAACTCACGTATATAATAGCAATAACTATATGCTAGGGATAATAAAAATGAGAGAAAAAGTAAGCAAAGTCGGAATAATAAGTTTATTAGTCTTTTTCCTGCTAATGATATTCGCAAATCCCTTTCAGAGCAAGTTTACAATAATCTCCCACGGAATTGAGGAAGTGAACAATCAAAAATTTGATCAATCTTATGTAGCTTATAACAAAATGCTGAGTGAAAATGTAAAGGACTCACTTGTAAATTATCAAGGTTTTATAGATTCTAAAGCTGAATTTGAAGCCTTTCTGAATACCTTTGGTAGCGTCGAGCCCACAGAGTTTAACTCGTGGTCTGAGAAGGAGCAGTTAGCCTTTTGGATTAATGCATATAATGCTTTTACTATAAAAGCCATAATCGATCATTATCCGATCGAAAGAAGTTTTTCACTTGTTGGAATTTTCTACGCCCCTTCAAACAGCATTCTCCAGATCAAAGGTGTATGGAAAAAGCTTGAGTTCAAAGCTGTTGGAAGGATGGTCACACTTGATGAAATTGAGCATGAAATACTTAGAAAAGAGTTCAATGAGCCAAGAATTCATATGGCCATAGTTTGCGCCTCTATTTCATGCCCAGACTTAAGCCCCAACGCATATACCGCTGATAAAATTGAAGAGCAGTTAACACAGGCATCGATTGATTTTATTAACAATCCAGAAAAAGGAGTCTCTATTGACCAAAAAGACGGCAGAGTAAAACTATCTAAGATATTTAAGTGGTTTGGTGATGATTTTATCCCTAACTATGGAACTCAGAAATTATTTAACCACTATAGCCTTAAAGAGAATGCCGTACTTAATTTTGCTGCAGACTATTTACAATCAGATGAGCAAAAAGAGTACTTAATGACCGGCAAGCTGAAAATTGGATATTTAGGCTACGACTGGAACCTAAACGAGCAAACGCCCTCTTCATCATAACAGCAAACTAAACTAAAACGAACTTAAGATCGAGCTTCCTCTGCACAATAAGCGCTGGCTGAGGAGTAAGCTGAGACGCAGTACGGAACTAGAAAAGTGAGCGCAATTTTAAAGTACAATTGACGGTGCAGCTCCAAGCTTAAAAGAGAATCATGATGGTTAATAACAATCAATATGGGTCCTACTACCAATGCGACTTTAAGTGCCCTTACGACAGTCTCACGTCTAAAGAAATTTTTCATAAAATTATTAAATCTGCTTTCCATAGTCCTATCTAAAATATATAAAAGAGCCCCGATAGCAAGAAATACTAAACAAAAACGCCGCATATGTTACTTTTATAGATCACATTATCAAAAGCCGGAGGAAAGATGTCTACAGAAAATATGAATTGGGACCTAACTAGCTACTTTGAGGAGTTTAACGGTCCCCAGATGAAGGAATTTAAGAAAAAGTTAAAAGAAGATATCCAATCAATCAAGGACAATGCTGCATCACTTGAGCCATTAGGATCAGACAATCAGGACAAATGGGAAAAAGTATTTCTAGACGCTGAGGACTTAACCACTAGATACTCTCACCTTAGATCCTATATAGGCTGCGTAGCATCGGCTGACAGCTTAAACGAAGAGCACCTTAAAGAAGAGGCCGAGATGGCTGTATTAGGTGCGGAGTTCTCAAAGCTCTCCTCGGTTATGCTGAATTCTCTCAAAAATACCAATGATGAGGATTTCAATAAATTTACCCAGAAACCATCACTAAAAAGCGCTTCTCATTATATAAAAAGAGAAAGAGAAGAATCTCAAAAGAGAATGGATCAGGAAAATGAAATACTAGCGGCCGACCTTGGCGTGGACGGCATTGGAGCCTGGGGAAGGCTATACGATACAGTATCGAGCAAGCTAGAGTTTGATATGATCTATCCAAGTGGAGAGAAGGCACGGCTCCCAATGTCTCAGAGAAGATCGCTAATGGAAATGCCCGATAGAGAAACTAGAAAAGCAGCTTTTGAAGGGGGAAATCTTGCTTGGGAAGGGATTGAAGACGTTGCGGGATCTGCTCTAAATGCAATAGCGGGAACAAGGCATACGCTCAATAGACACAGGGGAATCGACCACTTCTTAGATGTCGCACTTTTTCAGGCATCTATTAGCAGAAAAACATTAGACTCTATGCTTGAGGCAATCTACTCTGAGATTGAAGTGCCAAAGGAAATTCTCAAGCTTAAGGCTAAAACTATGAATAGGGAAAATGTTGCCTGGTACGACTTAGGCGCTCCAATGGATCTAGAGTTTGTAAAGAAGCTTGACTGGGAAGAAGCACAAAATCTTGTAAGAAACTCCTTTTCAGCCTCATATCCTGAGCTTGGAAAATTTGTAACAGATGTTTTTGATAAAAATTGGGTCGATTGGTCGCCAAGGGAAGGAAAGCGCCCGGGAGGCTTTTGCACTGGCTCTCTTCTTACAAACGAGTCCAGAATATTTATGACTTACAATGAGACAATTGGCGATGTTCTCACTCTGGCTCATGAAGCAGGTCATGCATTTCATAGCCACGCTATGCGCGATATTAGGCCCTACGCTCATTTCTACCCTATGACACTTGCAGAATCAGCATCTACTTTTGGCGAGATGATTTTAACCGAGGGTATTTTAGAAGACCCATCCATCAGCGATGATGAAAAGATCCTCATGTTGGACACCGAAGTAAACCACGGGGCTATTTATATGATGGACATACCGGTAAGGTTTGAGTTTGAAAAAGCATTTTATCAAGAAAGGCAAAACGGCGAGGTGCCAGTTAGCAGACTAAAAGAGCTTATGGTAGAGACTCAGAGAAAAATATTTGGAGACATCCTGGAAGAAGGCGGAGAGGATCCATATTTTTGGGCTTCAAAGCTTCATTTTTATATAACAGGGGTTACTTTCTATAACTTCCCCTACACTTTTGGCTACCTATTAAGCAGAGGTCTGTTCTCAATGTTTAAAGAAGAAGGAGCTGATTTTCTTCCTAAATATGAAGAATTTTTAAGATTGACCGGGTCTGATACTGCTGAGAATGTGGCCAAGAGAAGTATAGGACATGACCTTGAATCGCCTGAGTTCTGGAAGCAGTCTATTCACACACTCAAAGAGCCGCTTGAAAAACTTAATGAGTTGTTAAGCAAACGAGAGGTCTAAAATCAGAGCAGCCATAATGCCCAGCATATATAAGATGGAAATGGCAAAGGCCCTACCATAGCCTGTGTTTGTAATTGTGCATTTTATAATCACGTACTCAAAGTATCCGCCGAAGATTACTGCTAAAATGGCGTAATAAGCTGACGCGTATCCCAAAAACCAAAATGACAGCGATAGCGGAAGAAGAGATACTGAGTAGATAAGTATCATTATGTTTGTGAACTTTGCGCCGAATGCAACCGGCATTACAGGTACGCCGGCTTTTTTGTAGTCGAGCTGGTATTTTTGAGCCAGAGCCCAAAAATGAGGAGGCTGCCATAGCATCATAAATGCAAAGAGTATGTAGCCGTCTAAACCTATTCTTGGAGCTATGGCGGCATAACCTATTAGAACCGGCAGAGCGCCAGGCAGACCACCTAAAATTGTGCCGTAGGGTGAGCTTCTTTTTAGATACAGAGTGTAAAGCAGAGTGTAGCTAAGGATTGCAGCGATTATTAAAAGAGCGGTCACGTAGTTTAAGTAATAAAGAGCTAGAAATAGTGAGATAATGATAAAGATGCTTGCTATTGCAATTGCAGTTTTCTCACCGACAACTTCAAGAGCCTCAGCACGCTTACTCAGCCTGTCCATAAGAAGATCTATCTGCTTGTCTAAAACGTTGTTTAGGATTGCTGAGCCGGCGGCGCTTAAAAGCAGCGCAACCATAGTAATTAAGATAGTATTTAAAGTGGGAAGCCCACCTTGGGCCACGACCATCCCGGCGAAGCCTGTGAATGCAACGCTTACTATAATTCCCGGTTTAGAAAGGAGAATAGTTGATACTACTATATTTGAAGAGGCTTTTTCTGCTTGTTCTACCTGTTCCATCGGTTATCCCTTTGATTAGAGCCTTTAGCCGTCAAAATTATACACGACTTTCCCTCATACCCCGAAACCATGCATATAGAGCTGTTGAAAGAATTAAGAGTGCAAAAGTTAGATGAAGCGCTGTAACTGCAAAGTTTAGTTTTGAGAAGACAACACCGACCCCTAGAAGTATTTGCACTAGAATGAAAGCTACTAGTAGCCAGAGCTCAAGTCTGTATTTTTTAAGCGCATCTGAATAGTACGAAACAATTAATAAAACTGCAGTAATTATTGTGATTATGTAGGCAAGGGTTCTATGTGCATAGTGGTTTAAGATCATCCCAGAGAGCTCTGGCGGGATCCAGTACCCAAGACAAGTAGGGAAATCAGGGCATGCAAGCCCTGAGGATGAATGTCTTACATATGCTCCTAAAACTAACTGTATAAATATAATAATTGCGAGCAAGAAAAAGAGTCCTTTATACCCTGTGAGGCCAAATGATGGCTTATTATCTTTCCCATCAAAATGATACATATATAGAGTGAGGGCAAAAATCAGCATAGCGTTTCCAAAATGGAAAGTAGTCAGATCAACTGGAAGCTCGAGTATAACTACTATTCCGCCAAGAATAATCTGGAAGATTAAAAGTAAAACTGTGATTATTGGTATAAGCTTAACCCCGCCTGAGTAAGCGCGGAATCTCATATAACAGAATATAATAAGGAATATGGAAGCTATTCCACCGATTACGCGGTGCATAAACTCCATATAGGTATCCCATCTGTAAGGAGGTACTACCTCGCCGTAACATAAAGGCCAGTCAGGACAACCCAGACCTGCGTGTAGTCCCGCAACTAGGTTTCCCCAGATAAATAGGATAAAGAGTAAAAATAGGACAATTTTGCCCATCATATATTGTTAACCAGTTATATTGGAAAAATTCTTGTGAATGTATCCAAAATAGTCATGCCAATTAATAAGAATAGCAGACCTATCGGAAATAGTGCATACAGCCAGGTTATAGGGTCTTCGAATTTTAAGTGCATAAAAAACAGAGCTACCGCTCCAGCCTTAATAGACGCCACAAACATTGCCACAGCAATGTTTAATTGACCGAAATCAAAATATGAGATATAGACAGTTATAAATGTGAGTATCATTAGTGCTACCCACACCAAGAAATAAGTCGTATAACTTGTTATATGTTTTTCATGTCCATTAGTATTTTCGCTCATTTATTATGCCTCCGTCTACCCAACTAGATAAAGAAGTGGGAATAGATATATCCAAACTAAGTCAACCAAATGCCAGTATAGCCCGCCCATCTCAACTGGGGTGCTGTATTTTTCGTCAAATTTCTTTTGAAAGGTCATCACCATAATCACACCAAGCACTATAAGACCAACGAAAACGTGGAGCATGTGAAGACCAGTCATCATGAAGTAAAGTGAAAAGAATATGTTGGTGTCTGGATAGATATGGTGTGAAAACTTAGAGCCGTACTCAAAATACTTAACAACACCAAATCCAAGACCGCAGATAATTGTAACAAGAATCATTATACCGGCTAACATCTGCTTACCTCTTTGGATAGCAGTAACACCAATAGCCATAGTTAAACTACTGAAGATAAGAATACCAGTGTTAACAGCGCCCATTTCACGGTTTAGCTCCTGATGGGATTCTAGAAATAGCTCAGGGTACTTAGCTCTGAAAATAGCGTAGGCTGCAAAGAGCCCTCCAAAGAGCATAATCTCTGTTCCTAGGAACAGCCACATGCCGAGTTTAGAGGAGCTATACTCCTCTTCAGGTGTCATGTGCAAATCGTGATGTGCGTCATGTTCCATGTTTGCTTCTTCCATTTAAGCATCCACCTCTTTCTTTTTACCGTATCCATAAGTCCAATCTGTTACTTCAGGGATTTTATCAAAATTCAGTGTTGGTGGTGGTGAAGGTACCTGCCACTCAAGTGAAAGGGAGCCGTAAGGATTTTGCGGCGCTTTTTCATCACTGAATAATCCTTTTATAAGATTCACTGTCATAATTAGTACACCCAGTCCAAGTATCCACGAGCCGTATGTTGATAGCGCCATTAATGATTGAAACTCCTCTGGATAAGTAGCATATCTTCTAGGCATACCCTGTATTCCCAAGAAGAACTGAGGGAAGAAAGTAATGTTAAATCCAACGAACACTAAGAACCAAGAGAGCTTAGCAACTGATTCATTAAACATTTTGCCAAACCACTTTGGATACCAGAAATGCAGCGCTCCGAAAAAGCCCATTACCGTTCCGCCAATCATCACATAGTGCATGTGTGCTACAACAAAGTAAGTATCGTGAAGATGTATATCTGCCGCTAGTGCGCCTAAGAAAACTCCGGTCAGTCCTCCGATAGTAAAGAGGAACACAAAACCAAGCGCGTATAGCATAGCTGAGTGAAGTTCAATTGATCCTTTGTATAATGTTGCAAGCCAGTTAAACACCTTGATAGCAGTCGGGATAGCTACAAGGAAAGTCAGGAAAGAGAAGATCGTGGCCGCAACTTCTGAGATACCGCTTGTAAACATGTGGTGCGCCCACACCAAGAAGCTGATAAATGCGATACCAAGACTAGAATATGCAATAGCCTTGTATCCGAATATCGGCTTGCGTGCAAACACCGGAATAATCTCGGAGATAACACCCATAGCCGGGATAATCATGATGTACACAGCAGGGTGCGAGTAGAACCAGAAAAAGTTCTGAAACAGTACTGGGTCTCCTCCCTTTGCAGGGTCAAAGAACCCGACTCCTAGACTTCTTTCTGCTATAAGTAGTAAAAGCGTAATACCTACTACTGGTGTAGCTAGAAGCTGAAGAACTGCTGTTGCATATGATGCCCAGATAAATAGCGGCAAACGATGCCATGTCATTCCAGGCGCTCTCATTTTATGAATTGTTACAATAAAGTTCATTCCGGTAAGAATTGACGAGAAACCTAATACGAATACTCCAAAAGTTATCATCACAACATCAGTATCAGTTGTTGCGCTATAAGGTGTGTAGAATGTCCATCCAGTATCTGCCGGTTGAAGAAGCGCATAAAGCACAATGATGGTTCCCGCAATATATATGTAATAGCTACCCAAATTCAGTTTGGGAAATGCTACGTCAGGTGCTCCGATCATAAGGGGTATTAGGAAGTTACCAAAACTGGCGGCAAGCCCGGGAACAATAAAGAAAAATACCATCAGCGATCCGTGCAGTGTGAACAGAACGTTGTAGGTATGTGGGCTTACGAAATCTGCCATAGGAGTCATTAGCTCAAATCTCATTAAAAGAGCTATAATTCCCGCTATAAGAAAAAATAGAGATATTGAAATCAGGTACATAATCCCGATTCTTTTATGATCCGTTGTCACAAGCCAGGACATAAAGCCCTTTTGTTCTAAATACGGAACATATACATTTGTGGCAACACTCTCATTTGCCATTATAATTTCCTCCTAAATTAATACCCTTATTTTAATGTTTTTATATACGCTATAAGCGCATCAACTTCACCTTCACTTAGTATACCCTTAAATGAAGGCATCACAGGCTGAAATCCCTGTACTATTTCCGCCTGAGGTTCATAAATTGATTTAATTATATAATTTTCATCAGCAACATAGGTACTGCCGTCTTCCAAGGTGCCTGTTTTTCCAAAAAGACCTTTAAACGAGGGCCCAATCACTACTGAGCCATCTAAACTATGGCATGCATTACAACCTTTTTCTTTGTAAAGTTTTTCTCCGAGCTCTTCGGGAGGCAGTGAAGCAACCGCATCACCTTCGTCAACTCCTATGCCCTTCTCCCATATGTCATATGCTTCCGGGCTCAGAACAATAACTTTTCCAAGCATTTGCGAATGCCCGGTGCCGCAGTACTCGGCACAATACAGATCATAAGTCCCTACCTTTGTTGGAGTAAACCACAGCTGAGTGTAGCGTCCGGGGAGTATGTCCTGCTTTACCCTGAACTGAGGAATAAAAAAGCTGTGAAGCACGTCATCAGCTCTCATTATCATTCTGACAGGGACGTTTTGTTTAACGTAAAGCTCGTTTAGAGACTTTTTGCCGTTGTAGTAGTCAAATGTCCAAATCCACTGCTTACCTGTGACCGTAATATCTACAGCATCTTTTGGAGGCGTTCTCATATCTTTATAAACAACAAAACCATAGACGAATAGAAGTATGAGCAAAATAGAAGGTATCACTGTCCATATTATTTCAAGGGGTTCATTACCTGTGATGTAGGGAGTTTCCTCGTCATCTCTTTTCCTTCTGTACTTAACTGCAAAATAGATAAGAACTGCAGTAATCAGCACAAAGAAAAAGATAGATATAAGAGTTATTACTAATATTACTCCGTCTACTTTTCCTGCGAGATTTGATGCCGCCTCTGGAATCCAAGTCATCTGTTATCTTTTAAACCTCCATCTCTATTCATCAGGTTCTAGTTTCTCTTCTCCAAAAGTACGTAAGCCCTATACCCAATGTTAACAATGTAACCACCCCTCCTGCTTTTACTACATTTAGAGCCTGAAGAGCATATCTTTTTCCGATCGGATCAAAACCATAACAAAACAATAGGACTTTGTTAAGTAGTGTGGAATCTCCAATCTCTCCTTTAGATGCCTCAAGCAGTGAAAGCCTAAAATCAGAAGGTATGTGCTGTATACCAGACAAATACCTTGAGATCCTACCATCTGGGGTAATCACAATTAATGCTGCGCCGTGGGCAAACTCTTCACCGTCAACCTTATATTTAAAACCCACTGAGTTAGTTAATTTTTCTATGTTTTCTTCATCACCTACCATAAAAGGCCAGCTTTGTTCTGTAGCTTCTGAGCCCTTTGTGGCGTTTCTGTACTTAAGCGCTTTTGTAGCTGCTAGCTCTGGTGTATCTTCAGGGTCAAAACTAACCGTTACAAGTCTGTAATCATCTCCCAGATCAAGAGAGTCAGTCTCGTTAACGACTTTTAATAGTCCGTCTGTTGCGAAATTGCAAAGTTTAGGGCAGCTGTAATATACGAGGTTTAATACGGTCGGTGTATCTTTGGCTAATAGGCTGTTGAAAAGTACATCGTTACCATTTTCATCTTTAAGAACAATGTCATCTGGAATGCTGTCTCCAAGTTTTTCATCAATACCTATTTCTTTAACATCTCTGGCATCAGTAATTGCTAATACTGAAACTGACGAAAACGCCATTAGAAACAAAACCATTAGAGTTGTAATTTTTGCTTTATACATCGTAGGTCTCAGAACAAGTCAAACTTCAACTAATCATAAGAATTTGCCGCTACTCAACATAAAATTTCTGATGAACAAAGACGTAATACATAAATAAATTGGGGTTTTTGACTGCTATTGATTTTAGCCCCTGATAACCTCGAAACGTGGATGATTCTAGCTGATTCCTGTATCCTGTCAAGTATCACGAATTTGGGCAAATCGCAGCCAATTTGGAAATTTGCCATATTAAATTTAGAATACTACGAAATGGGAACAATTCTTGACATAAATGGCATAAAAGTTGGGCACGCTTCTGATTTTACAGCAGCTACTGGGTGCACGGTAATATTGTTTGAAAAACCTGTAGTTGCGGCGGTTGATCTTAGAGGCGGCGGCACGAGCACAAGGCAGATCGACTCTCTTTTATCTCACAACACCTTTGGGAAAATTCATGCTGTCCTTCTGACGGGCGGAAGCGCTTACGGACTTGATGCCTCAAGCGGTGTCGTAAAATACCTAGAAGAAAGAGGCATGGGTCTTGAGGTAGGTAACGGCTTAGTGGTACCTTCAGTTCCGACCGCTGTGATTTTTGATCTAGGGATTGGGGATGGTCGAATAAGGCCAGATGCAAAGATGGGCTATGAGGCCTGTGTAAACGCAAGCAGCTCAGAATTAAAAGAAGGCACAATAGGAGTTGGCACTGGGGCCTCAATAGGGAAATTGATGGGGCTTAAACAGGCGACGAAGGGTGGAGTAGGTTCTGAGAGCTTTAGATTACAAAGCGGCGCATGGGTGTCGGTATTTGTAGTTGTTAATGCATTTGGTGATGTTATCTCGCCCGATAGCGGGGAGATATTGGCCGGGGTTAGAGACTCAGAGGATGGTCATAAGTTCCCTGGCACAGTGAACTTGTTTAAACAGGGAATCATAAGAAGAGCCGACAGCTACCAAAACACTACTTTGGCTGTTGTGGCAACAGATGCTGAGCTATCTAAGTCAGAGCTTTTAAGAATTTCCAACTTAGCTCAAACAGGGCTTGCTCGAGCTATATCACCCGTTCATACAGTTCAAGATGGAGACATGGTTATTTCTGCTTCAGTAGGTAATCTGAAAGAAGATGTAAATTTAATTGGCATAGTTGCAGCAGAGCTGACTCAAAAAGCTATAATAAGGGCAGTGAATGAGGCTACTAGCCTTGACGGAATTCCATGTGCTAATGACTTAAAGAAATGATTAGCCTAGATCAATAGCTTCCCCAGACATTGAAAACTTTCTCATCCTAATTCCCAACACCAATCCTATTCCGATCATAGCGGTAAGTGTCGAGGAGCCTCCGTAGCTGAAAATCAATAGCGGAACTCCTGTGACCGGCAAAAGGCCTATCACCATTCCGACGTTAACAACAATGTGCCAGAAAAACATAGCGGCAACGCCGAAACAAACAAGCATCGAAAACTTGTCCCTCGCTCGGCTAGATGTATCGAGCATCCAAAGGATTATCATAAAGTACAGGAGCAGTACAAAGATGCTGCCCAAAAATCCCCACTCTTCTGCCAACACAGAAAAAGCAAAGTCGGTTTGCTGCGCAGGGATAAATCTTAGCTGGGTCTGTGAGCCTGATCTAAGGCCCTTTCCGGAAACCCCGCCAGATCCTATAGCGATCTGAGATTGAATGGAGTTGTACCCTGCATTAAGAGGATCGCTTGCTGGGTTTATAAATGTTTTTATTCTGTCTTTTTGATATGGTTTAAGTGAGTAATTCCAGGAGTAAAATGAGACGCCAAGAAGAGCAATTATGATAAAAGCAACTGACCATTTCTTAATACCCATGAAAAGCACCATGCTGCCTGCTACAAGAAGTATCGTCATGGCAGTTCCAAGATCTGGCTGCATGAGCACAAGTGCGACCGGCACAACTATTAAAATTAAGGGTTTAATAAGATCCAAAAAACCGTAAGGAGTTGCCTGATAGTCATTATCATAGAACTTAGCTAAAACTAATATTACTGAAATCTTTACCAGCTCAGAGGGCTGTATGGATGCAAGGCCCGCAATATTGATCCAGCTCTTTGAGCCAGATACAACCTTACCAAAGAATAAGACGAACAATAATAGTAATATCGTAAATCCATAAATGTAAAATGAGTATTGGCGTATTAGTTTGTAATTTATAAATGAGACGAATATAAGTGCGGCAAGACCTATCATGACCCAAACAAATTGCTTTTTGAAATAAGTAAGCCCGGTTTCATAAGAGGCGCTATATAGATTTAAAAGAGATACTGCGCAAAAAGCAAGAGTCATTAGAAACAAAAACCAGCCGAAATTTTTAAGAAGCCTTCTGTCAAACATTATCATTGGCATCTCTCTCTTCCATGAGTTTCTTATAATACTCTATGATCTTTCCTGCAATTGGGGCTGCGACTGCTCCTCCCTTCCCGCCGTGCTCAATAAGTACTGTCACAGCAATCTTTGGATTCTCTGCCGGGGCATATGATGTAAACCAGGCATGGTCTTTGTGCTTTTTCTTATCACTCTGAGAATCAAGTGATACAACCTGTGCTGTTCCAGTTTTTCCTGCAACAGTTAGGTCCCTGAGCTTAGCGGAGCGGCCCGTGCCGCCCGGGTCATTAACCACACCAACCATAGCGTCTTTTATGAGGTCTAATATCTCAGGATTTACAGGAATTTGGTTAACCAGTGTAGCTGAGTGTTTAAACTTATTCTCACCTTCATAGGAGACAATCTCTCTAACTATTGAAGGCTTTAAAAGCTTGCCGTTATTTGCAACTGCAGCAGTCATCATAGTTACTTGAAGAGGGGTTACACTTAAGTAGCCCTGCCCTATTGAAGATACAATTGTTTCTCCCTTATACCATGGTTTCTTATATCTTTTCTGTTTCCATTCTCTATTTGGTGCTATGCCGTCTCTCTCTTCTATACCGAGCTCTGTTGAAGATCCATACCCAAAGGCCGTCATATATTTGTGTAGGTTAGTAATGCCCATCATCTCTGCGATTTTATAAAAGTAAACATCACAGGACTTAACAATTGCGCTTCTTAGATTAACCCATCCGTGTCCGCCTCTGTTCCAGCATCTAAACTTCTTATTGCCCGATGTGTAGTGGCCGGGGCAGTGTATATATTCTTCGTGATTTATAAATCCCTCATTAAGGGCCGCAGCGCTTGGTACCATTTTAAAAACACTGCCTGGAGCATATAGTCCCTGAGTTGCCCTATTCAAAAGTGGGGAAGATTTATCATTTACGAGCTCTGCCCAAGTCTTAGAGTCTATGCCTTTTATGAAATCAGCCGGGTTAAAGGAAGGTTTACTTGCCATTGCCAGCACTTCACCTGAATTAACATCCACGACGAC
>JBCCIH010000045.1 GCA_039028315.1 Thermodesulfobacteriota bacterium
CCCGGAACAGTGGCCGCAGATTTTTCGGAGGACACATATGTTGATCCTGACCTTGCGAGCGAAAGACTTACCGAGCTTCAGTCATATCAGAAAGAAATTACGTCCACAAAAAATAAATCTCGTGTAGGCTTAATAGAGAACGTACTTGTTGAGGGCGAGAGCCGAAACGATCCTGAGTTTTTATCAGGCAGGACTGACCACAACAGGATATTAAATTTTAAAGGTCCTAAGAGCCTTGTTGGTAAGACGGTCAAGGTGAAAGTTACAGAAGGTCTTTTGAACTCACTTAGAGGAGAATTGGTGGTATAATCATTTAGGAGGCAGCACATGTTAGAAATGAAAGTTTCCGGAATTGCGCTAGATCCATTTACAAACACCCCAATTGTAATCCTCAAAGATTTGACCAATGAAAAAACTCTTCCAATTTGGATTGGATTTATGGAAGCAAGCTCTATTGCTATGGAGCTTGAGAAGACTCCCCGCGTTAGACCTATCACCCATGACTTAGTTAAGAACTTGATAGATAAGCTTGGATATCACGTCTCAAAAATTGAAGTAACTGATCTTAGAAACGATACTTTCTATGCAACCATGCATTTCAAAAAAGAGTCTGAGGAGTATGTCTTAGACGCAAGGCCAAGCGACGCCATAGCTATAGCGATAAGGACCGAATCTCCAATTTTTGTAAACGAACAGGTCCTAGAGAAATCTAAGAGCATAGAAATTGACGATGACAAAGAAAAGCTCGATAAGCTCCTAGAAGACTTGCCCGAAGGAGATTTCGGCAAATACAAGATGTAAAGTGTTTAATTCATACCTAGGTATTAAGTCAACACGCCAAAACTTAAACGTTTTATATCCCTTACATTAATAGATATATATTCAGGTAGAATAACGCCCATGTCAGAGCGAAATTATATAACTGTGGTCGGAGGCGGGCTTGCGGGATGCGAGGCTGCGCATCATGCTTCCAAGCTGGGAGTACGGGTCAAACTTATTGAGATGAGGCCTGAGAAAATATCCCCAGCCCACAATTCAAATGATTTAGGGGAGCTCGTTTGCAGCAACTCTCTTAAGTCTGACTCGTTGGATAACGCAAGCGGCGTTCTCAAAGAGGAGATGAGAAAGCTGGGCTCACTGGTAATTGAAGCGGCTGATAACAACCGAGTGCCGGCAGGAAAAGCCCTTGCGGTTGACCGCACAAAATTCGCCGAATACCTGACTAAAAAAATTGAGGAGAATCCTCTTATAGATCTTGTGAGAGAGGAGTTCAAAGAAATACCTGAGAATTTAGAGGCGCCTTTAATTATAGCAAGCGGCCCGCTTACTTCAGAGCCACTTTCAGAAAGCATAAAGGATCTCTCTAACTCCGATCATCTGTATTTCTATGACTCTATATCACCAATAGTTGATGCGGATAGCATAGATTATGATGTGGTTTATAGGGCATCACGATATGAAAATGGAGTTGAGGAAGAAGGTGATTACTTAAACTGCCCTCTAAATAAAGAACAGTACTACAGTTTGATAGACGAGCTTTTAGAAGCTGAAAAAATAGAGACACGTGATTTTGAAAAGGGTATATATTTCGAGAGCTGCCTTCCCGTTGAGGTAATCGCAGAAAGGGGAAAAGACACTCTTAGGTTTGGCCCGGCAAGACCCGTTGGGCTCAAAGATCCTAGAACAGGACACACGCCCTATGCTGTTGTTCAGCTAAGGTGTGAAAATAAACAAGCGTCCATGTATAACCTCGTTGGGTTTCAAACCAAGCTTAGATACCCTGAGCAGAGAAGAATATTTAGAACTATTCCTGGGCTTGAGAGCGCTGAGTTTATGAGATATGGAAGCATGCACAGAAACACATATATAAACTCTCCTGAGCTTATGCGCCCTACTCTAGAGTTTATGCATAGCAATAACTTATTTTTTGCAGGGCAAATCCTTGGCGTAGAAGGATATGTGGAATCTGCGGCAATGGGCATAATTGCCGGGATAAACGCTGCGAAGAGCCTCAAGGGTGAAAAGCCCATAGTACCGCCAAGAGAAACAGCACTCGGATCACTTATTAACTACATTACAGACCAAGAAGTTAAAAGCTTTCAGCCTATGAATATTAATTTTGGCTTGTTCCCGCAGATTGAAAAGAGAATGCCAAAAGCTGAGAAGAAAAAGCTAATTGCTAATAGAGCAATTGACTCCATCTCTGAATTTAATACTAATTAACCCTTAAGAATCTATTTGAACAAAGCTTGTAGAAAAATCAACTATAGATCATAAGCTCCAGCAATAACTATCTATTTTAATGAAAAATACTTGACTTTTAGTCTAATTTGGAATAGGGTTACAATTATGTACGGGCAGCAGGCTGAGGTGCAGTTACCTGATAAAATCTACTTTCGGATAGGTGAGGTTAGCGACTTTACCGGTATAAAGCCATATGTGCTAAGATACTGGGAAAGTGAATTTGACCAGATCAATCCTATTAGAAGAAAGTCCCAGCGTCTTTATGACAGAGAGACCATCCATACTGTCATCAAGATTAAGAATATGCTCTATGAGCAGAATTTCACTATTGCCGGGGCCAAGAAAAAATTAAAAGAAGAAGCCAATCAAAAAAGGGTCAGCACTAAAGTAAATGTGCTCCTTCATGAAGTACTTGCCGAGCTAAAATCCATTAAAAAAGAATTAGGTTAAACTCCCAACCAAAGCATTTTCCATTTATAATAAGATTTATTACATAGTCGGGGTGTAGCGCAGACTGGTAGCGCATCGGTCTGGGGGACCGGAGGTCGCCGGTTCAAGTCCGGCCACCCCGACCACTCTAAAAGACCTCTTTTAAGTAAGTGTTTAATCATGTATTTTGTAATCCTTAATAACGGCCTTTCAAAATAGCAAACGCATATGCCTAAAAGAATATTAATATCTAATGACGACGGAATTAACTCCGAGGGAATTCATAAACTTTTTGAGACGCTAAAAAAGTTGGGTGAAGTATACATTGTTGCCCCCGACAGAGATCAAAGTGCGGTTAGCCACTCGCTAAGTTTATTCAGGCCACTAAGGTTGGACAAAATATCAGAGTTTGTATACACCGCAGACGGAACCCCAACTGACTGTATAAACCTTGCCATAAACGGCTTGCTTAGAGACAAGAAGCCTGATCTGGTTGTGTCTGGAATAAACAAAGGTGAGAACTTAGGGGACGACATTACATATTCAGGCACGGTTAGTGCCGCCATGGAGGGAACACTTTTAGGAATACCATCTATTGCAATATCACTTGTTGGAAGAAGGGATTTTAATTTCGACCATGCGCTGGATCACGCGGAATCCATTGCTAGGTATGTGCTGGATAAAGGACT
Organism: Thermodesulfobacteriota bacterium; assembly: GCA_039028315.1. Lineage (NCBI taxonomy): Bacteria > Pseudomonadati > Thermodesulfobacteriota > Thermodesulfobacteriota bacterium. Next base: position 3,363 of record JBCCIH010000045.1, read on the forward strand.
ACCAAGAGACACCCTTTTAAATGTCAATATTCCCAATAAGCCTCATCGTGAACACAAGGGGATAATGATTACACGTCAGGGAAAGCGTCTTTATGATGAGCCTATTGTAGAAAAAGTTGACCCGAGGGGCAAGAAATACTACTGGATTGGCGGCGATGAACTTGGATACATACATATTGAGGAATCTGATATTGTGGCAATAAATGAGGGGTATGTATCGGTAACTCCCATAACTCTAGATCTAACAAAGCATGACTTTTTAGAAACTCTAAAGTCTCATCTGACAAAGGACGATAGTGATGATTAGAAGGCTTTATGATTGGGTGCTAAGCTGGGCGGACACAAAATACGGAACCCCTGCTATGGCTATTGTTTCCTTTATGGAATCATCTTTTTTTCCAATCCCTCCTGATCCACTGCTTATGGCGTTGTGCTTAGGCAAACCAAAAAAATCATTTTGGTATGCGTTTATCTGCTCCGCAGCATCGGTGCTCGGAGGCGTGCTGGGTTATTTTATTGGATGGGCCCTTTGGGATCTGTTAAGCGGCTTTTTCTTAACATATGTTTTTAATGAAGAAGCTTTTAATTACGTGGGTGATCTATATAATCAAAATGCCTTTTTAGCAGTACTGGGAGCTGCCATAACACCTATACCTTATAAGGTATTCACTGTCGCAGCCGGTGTGTTCCATATAAGTTTATTTTATTTAATAATTGCATCCGCCATTGGTAGATCAGCTAGATTTTTTCTAGAGGCTGGTTTAATTTATTTCTTTGGTGAGAAAATAAAGAATTTCATCGATAAGTACTTGAATCTATTAGCTACCCTGTTCTTTGTACTAATAGTGCTAGGTTTTATCATAGTTAGGTTCTTATTAAAACATTAGTCGTTACAATGGGTATATGATAATATAAAGAGCGAGGGATAACATATGGGCGATTTTCATCAGACAGAAACTATATCCACACTTCATAGGCTCAAAACAGACAATCTTGAGCAATTAGAAGAAGAGCTAAATGAATTTTCTGAAAGCAGGCCAATTGCACTTGTGCTACCTTGTCTATATTCGGAGCTTCAAAGAGTAGCGCTTAAAAACATCCTTGAGCATTTAAAGGATGTTACCTATTTAAACGAGATTGTAATTACAATTGGAAGAGCCAGTGAGGATGAATTCAAACACGCTCAGGAATATTTCTCCGTTCTGCCTCAAGACTATAAACTTATCTGGGATGACGGAGAGAAAGTACAGTCCCTTTTTAACCTTCTTAAAGAAAACGGCCTTGATGTGGGAGACCGTGGTAAAGGAAGAGCAGCTTGGATTGCATATGGCTATGTACTTGCCAGAGAGAAAAGTGAAGTAATCGCTCTTCATGATTGCGATGTTCTAACATACAATAGAGAACTTTTAGCAAGACTCTGTTATCCGCTTGCAAACCCTAATATGGATTATGAGTTTTGTAAGGGTTACTATCCGCGCGTCACTGACAGACTATACGGCCGAGTTACAAGGCTTTTTATATCACCTATAATTAGAGCGCTTAAAAAAATTGTAGGACATATGCCGTTTTTGGTTTATCTAGACAGTTTTAGATATCCGCTCGCAGGTGAGTTTTCAATGAAAGCAGATCTGGCAAGAATAAACCGCATACCAGCAGATTGGGGCCTTGAAGTAGGATCTTTGGCTGAGGTATATAGAAATGTATCTTTAAAAAGGATCTGTCAGGTTGATTTGGCTGATAACTATGAGCACAAGCATCAGGACGTATCCGCTCATGATGCGGACAGTGGCCTTTTAAAGATGTGTACGGACATATCAACTTCACTGTTTACTATTTTATCTTCTGAGGGCGTTCAGTTTTCAGAACCCCTGTTTAATACTTTATATGTTACCTATCTAAGAATTGCTCAGGATGCGATAAAGATGTATAACGATGACGCTGCAATTAACGGCCTATTTTTTGACAGACATGCCGAGGGGCTTGCGGTGGAAACATTTGTTCAGGGCGTAAGAATTGCAAGCCAGAAATTCTTAGAAGACCCGCTTGCTTCCCCTACTATTCCAAACTGGAGCAGGGTAACTTCAGCGATACCAGATTTTCTGGACCAACTCGAATTAGCTGTTGAAGAAGACAATGCCTAAAGTTGTAATATTCACCGATCTTGATGCGACGCTCTTAGATCATAATACATATTCATTCAAAGCCGCTGCACAGGCGCTGGAACTTATAAAATCAAAGCAAATCCCTCTTATACTTTGTAGCAGTAAAGTTAGAGCTGAAATTGAATATTACCAAGACTTACTCAATATCAAATGCCCTTTTATTTCCGAAAATGGCGGCGGAATTTTTATCCCAAAGGACTATTTCTCCCTGGAGTTTAGATTCGATAGAGAATTAGGTAATTACAAGGTGGTCGAGCTTGGAACACAAAGAGAAAAATTAATCCAAACTTTAGAATCCATAAGCAAACAGACAGGCGTTAAAATTCGTGGATTCTCTCAAATGAGTGTAAGTGAAATTGCCCAGCTTTCAGGTTTAGATGAAAATATAGCAAAACTTGCTGTTCAGCGGGACTACAGCGAGCCGTGTATAATAGATAATGATGAGGAAAATAACGAAACTATAGCTGAAGAAATTAATCTAAATGGATATAGACACACACGCGGGGGCAGGTTTCATCATATATTGGGCGGAAATGACAAGGGGAAAGCGGTCGAGATGCTAACAAATATATACAGAGCGGAATTTGTAGATGTTAAAACTGTTGCTCTTGGTGACAGCTTAAATGATTTACCGATGCTTAAGGTAGTCGACATACCAATTCTTGTTCAAAAACCTGCAGGCAGCTATGACCCTGGAATTAAGCTTACAAATTTAACTTATGCTGATGGCATAGGCCCTAGCGGGTGGAACTCTTCTATATTAAAGCTGTTTATGAACTTTGAGTAACAAGCTGCTAATAATGATAGTATTTAACAAAGCCCAGTGGTAAACTAAGCAAATGGTTAGACAGATACAAATAAGGAGAAGAAAGAGGCGCCGAAGAAGTAGGCTGATGCCCTATATTTTGGGCTCGCTCGCGATCTTTCTCATCTTTATGCTCTTTGTTCACCTCTATTTAATTGATATTTTTAACCTAAGGGATCAGCTTGCCCAAGAGGAAAAGAAACAGCCTGAGTTTATTGAAATTACAGAGCTTCCTGTTCCAAAAGAGAAAGAGACCAAGAAGCCTAAGGAAACAAAGCGTTTAGCCGAAAGAAACCGCGAGGTTGAGGAAGAAAAAACAAGAGACCGTTTCACAAAACAGTCCGCAAATACTCCTCAATCCCCTCCAGTTGAACCTAAGCCCCAGATAAAACCAAAAGAAGAACCAAAGAAGGTAGAGAAAAAAGCTCAAAAAGAACCTAAAAAACAGATGACGCGCTCAGATATCACCAGGCAAAAAGAACCTGCCACTCTTCCGAAGAAACAAATAGAGAAAGAGAGGAAAAAAGCCACCGGGAAAACACCGGATCTTACCAAAGATCAGCTATTCAGCTCAAACCCCCGGCCGCAAACACTTCCTCAAAACCAGAGAACTCCACAGGATTTTCTCGGTGCCCCAAATGTGGATAAAAAAGAAGAAACAGTTGATCTAAGCACTACCGAGTTTAAATACCTCTCATATTTTCTCAAAATGAAAAGGCAAATTGAGTCGGTCTGGACCTACCCGAAAGAGTCTCAGTACAGAGGGGAATATGGAACTCTGTTTTTAGTCTTTACTATTAGAAGTAATGGCGATCTTGAGGGAGTTCAGTTGATTCATTCCTCAGGGTTTGCGCGGCTGGACAATGAAGCCGTAAGGGCCATCACTGCTGCAGCCCCATTTGCTCCTTTCCCAAAGAGCTGGGGTGGTCTTGAAAAATTGAATATAAGAGCAACATTTGAGTACAGCGGTAGGAGAATATTTTAAAAACTTATTTTATAAGAACCTGGCTCTTACCTCTTTTCCTTTTACTGACTTCGCCTATCAAATAAGCTTTCTCACCAAGAGTCTTAAGCCTTTTTATAACCTTAGCACAATCTTTTGAATCGATAACAAGTACCATACCTATTCCGCAGTTAAAGGTCCTATACATTTCCTCTTTAGCTATATGAGACTCTTGCATAAGAAGTTTGAAGATAGAAGGCATTGGCCAAGTTGAAGATTCGATCTCTACTGCGCAGCTATTTGGAAGTACTCTGGGCAGGTTCTCAAGTAGCCCGCCGCCTGTTATATGTGCAGCGGCTTTTAGGTCGTATTTCTTATGGATATCTAATACGCTTTTTACATAGATCTTTGTCGGCTCTAATAACTCTTTTTCAAGCGAACGCCTAAGTGGTTTGGGCTTGTCCGAAAGTTTGTATTTACTTCTGCCTAAAAGCACTTTTCTGGCAAGTGAGTACCCATTTGAATGAAGTCCGCTTGAGCCAAGGCCTATAATTACATCACCGGGTTGTACTGATGAGCCATCTATAACTTTATCTTTGTCTACGATTCCTACCACAAACCCGGCAAGATCAAACTCATCTTTCTTATAAAACCCTGGCATTTCTGCAGTCTCTCCACCTAGAAGAGCACAGCCAGCTTGTTTACAGCCTTTTACTATTCCTTTCACAATATCAACGCCTTCTTCAACCGTCAGTTTCGAGGTAGCAATGTAATCTAGAAAGAATAGAGGCTCGGCCCCGCAGGTCACTACATCATTAACGTTCATGGCCACAAGATCAATTCCGACTGTATCAAATTTGCCGGACATAAATGCAATTTTTAGTTTTGTGCCCACTCCATCTGCCGCAGCAAGTAATATTGGATTCTTATAACCCTTAGGCAGTGCATAGGCTCCTGAGAACCCTCCTAGCTTGCCCAGCACATTCTTATTTGAGGTGGATTTAGCCAGAGGCTTTATCAGGTCTACAAACAGGTTTCCTGCATCAATATCGACCCCTGCGCTTTTATAAGTGGTCTTTGCCATTTAGAAAAGGAAACATACCTGATTTAGTTTGTTTGAGGAATATATCCTGCTAGATATTATGGCCTTATTTCTGGCTTAACAAAAGCCAGCTTCCAAAAAACATTAAAAATGGTATTATTCTCCCTCATATTTTCAACAGATATAGAAAAACATGACATTTCAAGAACTTATTTTAGGACTTCAGGAATTTTGGGCTAAAAAGGGGTGCATTATTATGCAGCCTTATGATCTGGAAAAGGGAGCAGGAACTTTCCATCCTGCTACATTTCTAAGATGCCTTGGCCCCGAGCCCTGGCAAGTAGCGTACGTTGAGCCCTCCAGGAGGCCCACTGACGGAAGATATGGAGATAACCCAAATAGGCTTCAGCATTACTATCAGTTTCAAGTAATTCTCAAGCCCTCACCTATCGATATACAAGACTTGTATCTTGAAAGTCTTAAACATTTAGGAATTGACCCGCTGGCACATGATATTAGGTTTGTTGAGGATGACTGGGAGTCACCAACCCTTGGGGCTTGGGGACTAGGGTGGGAAGTATGGCTGGATGGGATGGAGATTACTCAGTTCACATATTTCCAGCAGGCTGGTGGTATTGATTTGAAACCTGTATCGGGAGAGATAACTTATGGTACAGAGAGAATCGCTATGTACCTTCAGGGCGTTGAAAGCGTCTATGATCTAGAGTGGACAAATGGAGTTACTTATGGGGAGATTCACCACAGAGATGAGTATGAGTTTTCAAAATACAACTTTGAAGAATCTAACCCTGAGATGTTAAGAGATCTTTTCGATAAATTTGAGAAGGAATGCGAAAATCTGGCAGAAAAAAGACTTCCGCTGCCGGCTTACGACTACTGTCTTAAATGCTCCCATACTTTTAACTTATTAGATGCAAGAGGGGCAATTGGAGTATCAGAGAGAGCTTCCTATATAGGCAGAGTAAGAGCGCTTGCAAAGATGTGCGCAGAGGCATATTTACTTGAGAGAGAGGAGATGGGATTTCCCCTTCTAAAGAAAAATCCATGGCAAAAGAGCTAATATTGGAAATCGGATCTGAAGAGATCCCTGCTGGATTTTTAGATTATGCTGTTGAGGATCTAAAATCACTGGCAAAGAAAATGCTGGATGAGAACTCACTGAGCTATTCTGACATTGAGGCATTCGGCACCCCTAGAAGACTAGCTCTTAGGGTTACTGAGCTTTCAGAACAACAAGAAGACAGGGTTGAAGAAGCTTTCGGACCTCCGGTAAAAATTGCATACGACGAGAAGGGAAACCCCACAAAACCTGCGCTTGGATTTGCTAAAGCACAAGGAGTGGATTTTAAAGATCTAACTACTGTCACCAGAGACCGAGGGGATTTTTTAGCTGTAAAACGAAATATTAAAGGACAAAAAACCGACAAACTACTAAAGGAAATCCTGCCTGATCTGATACTTTCTATTCCTTTTAGAAAATCCATGAAATGGGGAAATGGAGATCAAACATATGTGAGACCCCTTAGATGGATAGTTGCACTCTTAGGCGGCAAAACAATCACTTTTAACATTGAATCGCTTAAGAGCTCATCTAAAAGTTACGGGCACAGATTCATGCACCCAAAGGGTTTTAAAGTCTCAAGCTGGGATGATTATCAAAAAGGACTGCAAGAGGGTTATGTTGTGCTGGACCAAAACAAAAGAAGAGAAGATATTAGGAGAGGCACTTCAGAGCTGGCTGAAAAAATTGGTGGTTACATTCCGCAAGACGATGATCTTCTTGAGACAGTCAGCAACTTGGTTGAGATCCCTGTAGTGCTCAAAGGCGATTATGAGAAGGACTTTTTATCTCTTCCTAAAGAAGTGCTTATAAGCGTTATGAAAAATCACCAAAAGTACTTCCCTGTTTTTTCTAAAACAAATCAAGATGAACTGCTGCCGCATTTTATATTTGTTTGCGGAACCCCTGTTAAAGATTCTGATGTAGTCAGCAAAGGAAACGAAAGAGTAATAAGAGCGCGCTTTACCGATGCTAGATTCTTCTACGATGAGGACAAGAGCGCTCCTCTTTGGGATAAGCTCGAGGACCTAAAGGGGATGGTTTACCTCTCAGGCGTTGGGTCTTACTATGACAAGACAGAGCGTCTTAAAATAATAGCAAATGAGTTAGGGAATATGCTTGGATTTGAGAATGAAACAAGACACATTGTACGTGCCGCATTCTTATCAAAAGCTGATCTGGCAACACAGATGGTTTTTGAGTTCCCGGAGCTTCAGGGAATAATGGGCAAATATTATGCTGAGATATCAGGTGAGACCAATGAGGTTGCACAAGCAATAAAAGAGCATTACATGCCCACAGGACGAGATGGCAAATTGCCGGAATCTGACTATGGAGCAGTGCTCAGCATTGTTGATAAGATTGATAATATATCATCGTGTTTTATATCCGGGCTAATTCCTACAGGAACTTCCGACCCCTATGCCCTTAGGCGTCAGGCAATTGGTATAATCAATATTTTATTAGAGAAGAATCTTCATTTATCCTTAAATGAGTCTTTTAGTATTGGACTTAACGCTATAGCCGAACAAACAGAGGGTAAATTTTCAGATAAAACGAATGAAGCTCTTGAGAATATTATGAACTTTATGACAGAAAGGTTTAGAAACATAATGACATCAGAGGGTTATGAGCAGGATGTTGTAGAGGCCGTAGTTTCTGTTGAATTTGATGACGTTTTAGACGCCAAGAGAAAGATTGAGGCACTTACGGAATTCCGTAAGGCTGCTGACTTTGAAGCACTGGGAGCGGCGTTTAAAAGAGTTGTAAATATAGTAAAGGATCACGCGGGACAAGATATTCTAGATGAGCATTTCATAGAAACCGCCGAGAAAAACTTGCACTCTAGTTTAAATGATGTGAAAGGAAAAGTTGAAGACAAAATTATTGAAAAGAACTACCTAGATTCTCTTATTTTGATGAAGAACTTAAAAGAGCCGGTTGATAACTTTTTTGACAATGTGATGGTTATGGACAAGGATCCTAAGATAAAAGAAAACAGGCTCTCTATGCTTGCTCAGATAAAGAACCTGTTTTTCAAAATTGCTGATTTTTCTAAACTAAGTGTTTAATTCTAATTGATTTAACTTGCTATCGCGGTTGCCCTTACTTCCCTAATAACAGTTATCTTAACCTGCCCCGGATATGCAACTTCTTTTTCAATTTTTTGTGCAATCTCATGCGAGAGCAGCGCACCTTCTTCGTCATTAACTTTTGTGCTCTCAACAATTACTCTAACCTCTCGGCCAGCTTGTATAGCGTAGCATTTCTCAACTCCTCTAAAAGAGCCCGCTATACCTTCTATGTCTTCAATCCTTTTAACATAAGCTTCGTAGGTCTCTCTTCTAGCTCCAGGTCTTGCTGCGGAAATAGCATCTGCGGCCTGGCAAAGTATAGCAAGAAGTGACTGAGGCTGAGGGTCATGCGCCGCAGCTACAGCCTTAATTATTTCATCAGACTCGCCATACTTTTTCACAAGGTCCTCACCTATATCCACGTGAGAGCCCTCTATCTCGTGATCAACCGCTTTTCCTATATCGTGTAGAAGACCACCCCTTTTGGCAAGCTTTATATCAAAACCAATCTCTGCCGCCAAAATGCCGCAGATAAACGCTACCTCAATTGAGTGGTTCAAAATATTCTGAGAATAGCTTGTTCTGTATTTCAGCCTTCCTACATGTTTTGTAAGCTCAGGGTGCATATTTGCTATTCCGAGATCAAATAGCGCCTCTTCACCTGATTTCTGTATCTCACGCTCAATTTGCTTTTCCACATCTGTGACGATCTCTTCAATCCTTGTAGGATGTATGCGGCCGTCGTCAATTAACTTTTCAAGAGAGATCCTGGCAACCTCACGTCTTATAGGGTTAAGAGATGAGACTACAACAGTCTCTGGGGTGTCATCAATTATGATGTCAACTCCAGTTCTGGATTCAATTGAACGTATATTGCGCCCTTCTCGGCCGATTATCCGCCCCTTCATATCATCGTTTGGCAGATTTACCACAGATATTGTTTTCTCGCTCGTGTACTCACCTGCGTACTTACCAATAGCCAGAGCAATGATATCTTTTGCTTTTCGCTCAGAATCTTCGTTTAGCTGCTCCTCTATCTGTTTTAGCCTTATAGCAGCTTGGTGCCTAGCCTCATCCTCAATGATGTTTATAAGCTCTGTTTTGGCAGCTTCCTGGGTCATTCCGGCAATCTGTTCAATCTTCTGCTTGGCATCTTCAACCACAGC
>JBCCIH010000046.1 GCA_039028315.1 Thermodesulfobacteriota bacterium
AGAGCTCAGAGTACTTACTACACTAAACGTTGAGCAAGCTTTTATATGCCAAAACATGAACCTTGCGCTACAAACAATTGGACTTGGCGGCTGGGCATTTACAGGACTTTTGCCACACTATGCTCTTGGAGTTAATCCCGAATACAAGGGACTTGGATTTACATTTACTCATCCGCAGAAAACCCTTAGAAGCTCAAAGCCTCCAGTTCCTGTTGGAAGAGATGGCGTATTTGAAGGACTATGTCCACCGTATGTTGATAATATGGGAGAAGCGGTAGACAAATTTCTTGAGCAAAGAGGCCACTTTTGGGAGGAGGACAACCCCTACCCTTATCAGGATCCACACGGAGTACTGCAAGATGAGTATCATCCTAATGAAGTTAGAATTGAGATTGTAAAGGATTTCTGTACGTACGTTTATGAGAATTACGGCCGTTTCCCGGCGTTCTTAGATCCTATGTTTGCAAGGCTAGTATTTCAAGCACATCACTTGGATCTTGATTTTTATGACAAGTACTACAATGAAGGAGCTTATACAGAAGTTCATAAAAACCATTTTAAACTCTGGCACCCTGAAATGAAGGATCCATTTGAGAAAAAATAATAAAACTCTGAGAACTACTATCTTTTTGAAAACATTGTATTAATTCTGATTATCGTATACTCTAGTAGCCAATAAATGGTATGGAATGGCTTAGGAATATGAAAGATTATTCCTATGGGAGTAATTTTAAAAATCGTATAACGATTTCATTCTTCTATAATCCCTCTTAATCCTTCAATGCCTTTGATCGATTCTGAAGTGTTTGGGAGAAATCTAGTTAAGAAAGTATCAATTATGCAAAATCTACTTATGGAGCATAGATCGTAGAGAGTAGTAAGAGTATATCTCGAGATTGATTTCAGATTAAAAAAGGAATTATGCGAAAACTTCGAGTTGGAATAATTGATTTTATAACTAAATCTCCTAATAAATCCTTGTGGGCGCGTATTATGCATGCCAACCTTGCAGGGCTCATGCCTCAAGTTGTTGCTGTGTGGTGTGAAGAACTTGGTCATGATGTGGAATTATTCTCTTTCACTGGTGCTGAGGATTTAAAATCAGACACGCCCTGGGATGTTGATATAGTTTTTATAAGTGCTTTTACGCAGTCAGCCAATCAGGCATATGCATTAAGCAATCTATATCGTTCTAAGGGTATAGTAACCATACTTGGCGGCCCTCACGCGCGCTGTTATCCAGAAGATTCACAAAAATATTTCGACTATATACTAGGCTTTACTGATAAAGAGATTTGCAGAGAAGTTCTTGAAGAATGCACCCATCATATCCCTGAAGGCAGACTCTTGTCCGCTTCACAGCAGCCAAGGTATTTACCTGGTATTCGTGAGCGTTGGAAATATATAGAACATTATTTAGATAAGGCTCCTTGGGTAAAGATAGTTCCCATGATTGGCAGTCTAGGATGTCCGTATACTTGTAGTTTTTGTATCGATGCAGACGTAGATTATCAGCCTCTTGAATTTGAAGCTATGAAAGAGGATTTAAGATTTGTTCTTACTAAGTATAAACGCCCAGTTGTGAGCTGGTACGATCCCAATTTTGGAGTCAGATTTGATGATTATTTAGGTGCAATCGAAGATGCCGTACCTATTAACAGCATTGATTTTATAGCTGAAAGTAGTCTATCTCTCTTATCAGAACCACACTTAAAACGTCTTAGAGATAATGGATTTAAAGCCATTCTGCCCGGCATAGAATCATGGAACGACATGGGTAATAAATCTAAAACAGGTAAAAAGCAGGGCATGGATAAAGTTGAGGTTGTATCTGATCATGTAAATATGATTCTCAGATATCTACCATATATTCAAACTAACTTTGTACTTGGCTTAGATTGCGATGATGGTGATGAATCGTTTGAACTGACAAAGAGATTTGTCGATATGTCTCCAGCCGCTTTTCCAGCATTTCCTCTTTTAACATCGTTCGGTGAAGCAGCGCCGCTTAATCTTGAATATCAAGGAGATGGAAGAGTCGTACCCTTCCCTTTTCATTTCTTAAATAATAATCACGCAATGAATGTAAGGCCAAAGTATAGTTCATGGCCGCAGATGTATGACCGCATAATCGGACTGGTTGAACATGCCTTCTCTTGGCCGGCAATATGGAACAGGTTTATTGAAACCAAAACTACATTTCCAAAAGCACTTAATTTCGTTCGAGCTGTTTCAACAGAAGGTTTTGGAAGAATGAGATTCTACAGAGAAATTAGAAGACAACTTGATGAAGACCGGCAGTTTAGGGATTTCTTTGAAGGCGAGACAACTGTGATTCCTGAGTTTTATATAAATATCATGAAAAAAGATATGGGCCCACTTTGGGAATGGCTACCTGAGGGAGCTATGTATCACGATCAAAATGCATATTATAAAAAAGAGATGGAAAGAAAGAGAAAGAAAGCAGAATCAAAAAGAAAAGAGATCCCAGCTCAGAAGAAAGTTGCCCAAGCCGCCAGAAGAATCACAGCATAACTATTAAGTTTTATCAACTATAAGAACCTTAGCGCCCTTATTATCACCCTTTTTAAGTTCATACAAAGCTCTATTAGCATCTTCTAAATCATATTCTTGAGTTTGTGGATGTATCTGCATCTGCGCTGCTAGATCTAAGAATTCTATAACATCCTTTCTACTCACATTTGCAACACTCTTTATCTCTTTCTCCATCCATAAATCCCTTGGGTAGTCCAAATTAAGCAAGCTATTTTTATCGACTTCCTCTTTTCTGATAGCATTAATTACTAGCCTACCTTCTGTATTAAGATTTTTAAGAGCTTCAACGACCGGTTTCCATACAGGGGTTGTATCTATTATTGCATCCAGTTTACTTGGAGCAAGCTCATCACTAGTGCCAGCCCATACAGCGCCAAGTTCTATGGCAAACTCTCTCTCCTTAGAACTTCTGGCAAATACATAAATATCCGTATTGGGATATAAGTGCTTCGCCATTTTTATTACGAGATGACCCGAAGCTCCAAAGCCGGTTAGACCCAATTTATCCCCATCAGAGATTGCGGAGAGTTTTAAAGATCTATAGCCAATTGCCCCAGCACATAGAAGAGGAGCTGCATCGGTGTCCTTAAGTATTTTTGGAATAATATATGCAAAGTCCTGTGGTACTGTCATATACTCTGCATATCCGCCGTCATGGTCTCTTCCGGTAGCTTTAAAGTCTGGGCATAAGTTGTCGTTTCCCTCTTTGCAATACTTACAGCGCCCGCAGGAGGAATATATCCACGCGACCCCTACTCTATCTCCTATTTCAAAGTTCTGCGCCTTAGTGCCCATATCCTCAATTGTGCCTACAACCTGATGGCCTAGCACCCTTGGAAATTTACTCGGAGATGTTCTGCCTTCTATTTCATCAAGCTCAGTATGGCAGACTCCACAAACGCGAACCTTGATCAGAATTTCGTTCTCATTTGGTTTGGGCTTTGGCAACTCAGCTAATTCCAGAGGGGATTTGTCTTCTCTAAGGTCCGTAGTCTTATTTAGTAACATCGCTCTCATAATCATCTCAACTTTCACTCATTAGTTATGTAATCTTATTATATCATTGTGAGATTAAAAAAAATAAGACCATGATACACCTTGTTTAATAAGCAATAATGAAGATAATATTTAATAGTTACTAAAAAGGAGGGGTTATACTTGATTAAGAAAATCCTATGGGCTTCAGACGGATCTGAAGATTCTATTGACGCTCTAGAATATGTGAAGAATATTGCACAAAGATGCAAATCTGAAACACTCGGACTATATGTAATTCCAGATTACTTCGAAGTAGATGTAAAAGACCAGTTTCCAGAGCAAGAATATGACTTGATTGCAAAATGGATTAAAGAGACAGAATCTAAAGAAAGTGACAGGCTGAAAGACATTGCAAAAGATTTTGAATCAAAGGGGCTTAATTTTGATACTCAAATAGCCCAAGGAGTGCCTCATCTTCAGATAATCCAAAACGCTCAAGAAGCTGGTGCAGATTTAATAGTTTTAGGTAAAGGGCGTGCTAAGGAAAAACTCCTAGGAGCAACTGCGCTTAAGGTAATAAGGCGATCACCTATTCCAGTTATGGTTGCAAGAAAAAGTGAGGGACCAATTAAGATAAAAAACATACTTGTTCCTACGGACCTGTTTAACATAAGATCAAGAGATCTTCTTTTAACTGCTGGTCTTGCTGAGTATTTAGACCTTAACATCACAAGTTTAAATATTGTAGAGGTTGGAAATAAAAAATATCCTCCTGAGGTAGTGGAGCGTCTTAGAGGAAACTCTTATAATAATCTCACTAAACAAGTGGATGAGGCAAATCTGGGTATAGGGGTTAATACAGTCGTGAAGACAGGGAAAAATGCAGTTAAGGGCATCATAAATTACGCATCAGACAATGATACAGATATAATTTTCATGAACACTTACGGCGGCGGAGAGTTTAGAAGAGAAGAGTTTATAGGGAGTGTAGCGGAGAGAGTAATACAGGAAGCTCCATGTCCTGTGATAACTGTTAAGCCTGAATAATAGGAGGGATAGTTATGAAGAATATTTTATGGGCAACTGATGGTTCACCCGAAGCCGAGAAAGCATATAGATATGCTAAGTATCTGGCTGCGAAGTCTGGGGCAGATATTATAGGCGTTCATGTTGTTCCACTTTCTGTGCATCTGCTTTATGAAAATTATAAAGATTCAGACTCTGATTTAGAAGAGTGGAAGTCTAATATAGAAAACAATGCCGCCCTTAGATTTGATAAGGCGAGAAAGGATTTATTAAGACAATCAATAAACTTCGAGGGTCTTATCTTAAAAGGCAATCCAAGCGAGAAAATAGTTGAAATAGCAAGAAAACGAAAAGCTGATTTGATCGTAATGGGAAAACACGGGCATGGGTTTCTTGAGAGCATGCTTGCAGGAAGTGAAACAAAAAAAGTTCTAAAAGGATCTCATATTCCGGTGCTCGCAGTAAAAACTAATAAGAGTACCGCTGTAATTAAAAACATTTTGGTTCCAATCGATCTCACTGAGTGCAGCGACTCTGCAGTCCTAAGTGCATTAGAACTAGCCCAAATCACTGGTGCAAAGATAAGAGTTATTTATGTGCTTAGAATTGATATGTATGCACAGGATATTCCGGCAAGCGCATTAGATATAGTAATTAGCGATTCAGAGAAAAACCTTAGCAAAAGAGTTTCACAGATCAAAAAATCCTATGAGAGGAGAAAAAATAGCTCAAAGAACATAGATATAAAAACAGAGGTTACTCATGGGATGGGTGAAGGAGCTTCTATTTCCAGATATGCCAAGAAGAGCAAAACGGACGTTATTGTTATACATACACATAACAGAACAGGTGTTAGAAGGTTATTGTTGGGAAGCGTAACAGAGAGAGTTATTACTCATTCTGATTGCAGCGTTTTAGCATTAAGACCAAAATAGATTTCTTTATCCGAATATTTGTTTTACTTTCTTAAGTGTATCAACGCAAAGATCAATTTCTTCTTTTGTATTGTACAAGTAAAAGCTTATGCGAGCCGTATAGTCCATAGAGAGCTCGCTCATAAGAGGCTGAGCACAATGATGGCCGGATCTAACCGCTACGCCTTGCTCATCAAGCATACCAGCAACATCATGAGGGTGAACCCCATCTACATTAAATGAAATAACTCCCACGCTCTGGGCACTACCTTTATGCCCATATATTTTTATCCAATCATGCTCTGACATCTGCTCGAGCGCATAAGTTAAAAGCTCTTCTTCATGCTTTATGATGTTTGAGAGTCCAACTTGTTCTAAGTAATCTACTGCAGCTCCAAGACCGATTCCTCCCGCTATGTTTGGAGTACCTGCTTCAAATTTCCATGGCAGCTCATTCCAAGTACTTTTATCACATGTCACTTTTTCAATCATATCGCCGCCGTACATAAAAGGCTCCATAGTTTCTAAAAGATCTTCTCTGCCATATATAAAGCCAATTCCTGTCGGTCCGAGCATTTTATGTCCTGAAGCTACCAGAAAATCACATCCAAGCTCCTTAACATCAATGGGCAAATGAGGAACACTCTGAGCAGCATCCACACATACCAATGCCCCTACTTTTTTTGCCTGCTCTATGATTTCTTTAATTGGATTAATCGTCCCTAACACATTTGATGCATGAATGATGCTAACTAGTTTGGTTTTCTCTGTAAGCAGACTAGTTAATTCATCTATCTTTAATTCTCCGCTACTATCTACACCAACAATGTTTATTTTAATGCCTGCTACATCTCTAAGCATCTGCCATGGCACAATATTAGAGTGATGCTCCATAATAGTTATCAGTACTTCATCGCCCTCTTTAAGACTATGAAGACCCCATCCGTAAGCAAGAAGATTTAATGACTCAGTAGCATTTCTTGTAAATATAATTTCGCTCCACTTATCTGCACCTATGAATTCAGCAACTTTTTTATGAGCGTCTTCATACATAACTGTAGACTCGTAACTAAGCGTGTGAACGCCCCTATGAATATTTGAGTTATGTTTGCGGTAATAATTATCGATGCAATCAATTACACTTTTTGGTTTTTGGGTAGTAGCTGCGTTATCTAAATAAACTAAGGGCTTTCCGTTAACCTCTCTTTTGAAAACAGGGAAGTCTTCTTTGAGAATATTTGGATCAAACATTATGTTATCTTTAATTAGTTTTTCCATGATTTAGCCGCTTTAAATGAAAAATCAAAAAAGTGAGAATTAGTTGGACTTTTTTCCTGAAAGAGCTTTTTTCAAAACTGTTAAACCTAATAGGGCACATTTAAATCGTATAGGTGAAACCTGGCCACCGAGGGCATTTAACATGTCATGATCTGTAAGAGATTCTATTTCTTTTACTTCCTTACCAACAACGTTCTCTGTAAGAATTGAAACCGATGCTTGGCTTATCGCACAGCCAGTGCCTGAGAATTTAATATCATCAAGCTTATTCTCTCTGATCTTTAGATCCAATCTTATAACATCGCCGCAAGAGGGTATGCCTTCTTCATAAGAAAAATCAGCATCATCAATAGTGCCAAAATTTCTAGGATTTTTATAATGATCTAGTATGAATTCTAAATTGTCACTTTCCATAATTATCTCATTAAATTAATTAATCCAGATTAGTATACCAGTAAATACTCGTAGTTCACTTAAAACAATGTATGAGTTTGTAATTAGAGGGTTACTCTTCGGTATGTACAACATTCATTGTACAATTGTGCTCTCTTAATACCTTATCAACACGGCCTAAGTCACAGTCGACAACCCAAAAATGACTCAGCTGTCTATTTACTGGTGCGGAGCTAAAAGAAATAACCTTTTCTGAATTATTTTGAATAAGGTGTAAAACATCAAAGAGACCAAGTTCATCAGACATTTTTACTTCGAGCTTTATCGGCTTATCATTAAAGCTAAATGTTGTGCGAAGCGCATCAATAATATCTGTTAAAGTCAGTATGCCTAAAAGCTCGTTATTTGTTGATACAACAGGTAGAGAGTTGTAGTTTTTAATTCTAATTATGTCAGATGCACTTTGAATTGGCGCATCTTCCATTATCGTAACCGGATCACTAACCATAACTTCAGAGACCTTCATGTCATCATTTTCAGAGATTGTTTTTGTTAAATCTTGTTGTGTTACTATTCCAACCAACTTGCTGTCTTTAACTACAGGACATTGTCTGAAGTTTAGTTCTTGCATCATCTCAAGAGTAGATTTTGCGGTGTCTTGCGGTTCCACTGTTTTTGGGTGAAGCGTCATATAATCTCGAACTAGCATGGATAATAACCCCCTATCGGTTATTCAAGGTCTTGTTGTGTTTAATATAATACCATGTAATAAAGACTGACCAATACCAAGGTTTGAGCTTGACAATTATAAGCCTCTTTGGTTTTCTTCTAAAAAGCGATGAAGAAAAAAGCAGCTGTATATCTTATTGGGGCAGGACCCGGCGACAAAGATCTAATAACTCTAAAAGGTAAGAAGCTCTTAGAAAGTGCCGATGTAATAATCTATGACTACTTAGTGAATTCAGATCTTCTTAGACACGCTAAAAAAAGCGCTGAAGTGATTTATGTAGGGAAAAAAGCGGGTCAAAAGGAAATGCCTCAGAAAGATATCAATACACTATTAGCAAGCAAGGCTAAAAGCGGGCGCATTGTTGCCAGGCTAAAAGGCGGCGATCCTACTACTTTTGGTAGAGGAGGAGAAGAAGCTCAGGCGCTACGCAAAAAGAAAATACCCTTTGAAATTGTTCCAGGCGTGAGCTCAGTCTCAGCGGTTCCAGCGTACGCGGGTATCTCTCTAACCCATAGAGATTTCACATCTTCTTTTGCCGTTGTTACAGGTCATGAAGATCCAACTAAAAAACACTCTAATATTGAGTGGGATGCACTTTCTAAAATGGGCACTATTGTTTTTCTAATGGGTGTTCAAAATTTAAAGAAAAATATGACAGAATTAATTAAGGCCGGAAAAGATCCTAAAACACCAGCTGCTGTTATCACTTGGGGCACCTACCCCAAACAGCGAACACTTACAGGCACGATTGAAAACATTTATCATCTAACCAATAAAAGACAAGACATAACATCACCTGCCGTAATAGTTGTTGGCGAAGTTGTGAAACTAAGAGAAATAATAAACTGGTATGAGTCAAAACCTTTATTTGGAAAAAATATTGTAGTCACTAGACCACTTGAACAGTCTGATGAGTTGATTAATGAACTATCATCCCAAGGGGCTAATGTTATTCACTTTCCAACTATCGAAATAGCACCACCAAGAAGCTATAAGTCACTGGATCGAGCGATAAAGACTATATCAGACTATGATTGGATAATTTTTACCAGTGTAAATGGGGTAAAATCATTTTTTAACAGACTAAGAGAGCTGAATAAAGATATTAGATCTCTTCATAAAGCTAAAATCGCTGCAATCGGATCCGCAACTTGTGAAGAGATTAATCAACTAGGTCTAAATGTAGACATAATCCCAGATGAATTCAAAGCAGAAGGTCTTATCAGTAAACTTAATAAGAAGAATTTAAAGAATTCTCGTGTACTTATTCCCAGGGCAAAAGTTGCTCGAGATGTACTACCGGAAAATCTAAAGAGTCTAGGGGCAAAAGTTGATGTAGTAACTGCTTATATAACTAAAAAACCACCAGCTAAAGGTTTAAAACAGATAAATAGGCTTCTAAGTGACAATAAAATAGACCTGATTTCATTTACGAGTTCATCTACTGCAAAAAATTTCTTTGAACTCATTCCAAACTTCAAGCAAACTCCAAGCAAACCGCTAATTGCCAGCATTGGGCCAATAACTGCTAAGACAGTAAAAGAATATGGATATAAATCACAGATAATACCCAAAAAGTATACAGCGTTGGATTTATCAAAATCTATTAAATTGTATTTCAAAAACAAAAACTTAAAGTAAGAACAATTGTCTAATTTTTATAGTACTTTAATAACAACTACTGAGGTAATTTCTGATTATGCCCAGATTTTCGATAACTAAGGATAATATTCAAAATAATGTTGCCGTTATCTCAGGCGATGACTACAAGCATATTGTAAAAGTGCTTAGGCTTAAAGTTGGCGATAGTATTACGCTTTTTGATACAACTTCAACTGAATATTATGCAAATATTCAAGAGATCACAAAGAGAGAAATATTTCTTCAAATTAAAGAATCAAAGCAGATATTTACTGAATCTCCTATAAGAATTACTCTACTACAAGGACTACCAAAAGCAGATAAAATGGACTACATAATAGAGAAGGCAACAGAGCTTGGTGCTTATAAAATAGTGCCAGTAATAACAGAAAGATCTCAGTTTACTAAAATTGACAGAAAAAAGAGATGGGATCGAATATCACTTGAAGCATCAAAACAGTGTGGAAGGACCAATCCTACCATTATAGAAAATACTTTAAACTTTAAAGACGCAGTAAATATATACAATAAAGAAGAGTTAGCAGTAATACTTCAAGTAAACAGTGAAGTATTGGCTAAAGACTATATTAAAAACTCTTTACAAGTTCCCCAAAATATTGTATTATTTGTAGGTCCGGAAGGTGGTTTTACGGACAATGAAGTCCTCCTTGGTAAACAAATGGGTTTCATCTCTCTGGGTCTGGGTCCCAGGGTACTTAGAACCGAAACTGTAAGTGTTTCGGTTCTTTCAATTCTTCAATTTCACTACGGAGATATGTGATTACTACCTATCACAGTCTCCGTATAATTTTTTTAAGCTCATTTTTCTTATTTTCCCTAATATCTCGGTAAGAATTTTCATCAATATTTCCAGATTCGAAGTCATCATCAAGTTTAGCAATTTCTTTCATTAGCTTAGTCTTCTGTATAGAAAAATCCTCTACCAAATCGGGTTTAGTCATTTTAGACTTTTGTTTGGTATATGATGAATAAATAATGCCAATAACTACTATAAGCAGCAAAAAGCCCAGTGCTGCATATTTTAAATAATCAGATTTGAGCAAATCCCCTTCAAATTTTAGCTCTATTTTAGCCCCAGACTCAAGTGATTCACCCGTCCATTTGAGAAATTTCTCTCCCTGTACGTCAACACTTTGCTTTGGAGAAAGTCCAGATACCGTCGCCGTTTTATTAGTATCTGAGATCAACAGCAAGAAATTCTGAGTTGGATATTCGATGAGTTGATCAAATTGAATTGTACCGGATTCTAAAGGAATGTTATAAGTGTAAACCACTCTTTTTTGTCCAGGTAACATGCTTGTAGTATCCGCAAATCCATAATTCGTCTTTATTAGATCGTCAGGATTTACACCGTGAATAAAATTAATATCCTGAGCATCATTTGGAATATTTAACTTTAGTGACTCTTTTCTGCCATCTTGTGTTTCATTGCCCCCGACATATATTTTGTCGCCGTCATTACTATATAGAGTTATGTTTGCTATATTAAGTGCTTGATCAGAAGCCTGAACAATAACTTGTCTTTCTATAATATTTATATCACTTTCATCAAATGTTGGCTCATAAATAGGAAGGTTAAGCTCCATCTTGCTTTCATCAGGTTTGAAAACCATTTTATCAGTTGAATATTGGGTTCCTTTGTAATTTATAGTTAGCTCATAGCTTCTATCCCACCTAAGATCAGCAAATTTATAATTACCCTCTTCGTCCGATTTAATTGTTTTCTCATCCGTAGCCCTATCTCCCATATAAGATGTAAGGGTAAGATCTACACCGAGCTCAGGACTCTTATTAGTTTCATTGACAACTTGACCTGATATTACCCCCTTTTTTACAAGCGTTTCAGAGGGTTTAAAGGAAGTAAGGTATTCGGCAATTAATTTTGCCTGGTCGGCTGGAACATTTGTCGGCGGCATTGGGGGGTAACCTTCATTCACCGGCATTTTACCAGATTGTTGGTAAATAAGTTGAGGGTTTTCTATCCATGTAATTATTTGCTGTTCTGAGTATTTTTCTCCAATTCCTAAAAGGTCAGGACCAACGAACCTACCTCGTCCAATTGTGTGGCACCTAACACAACGGTTTTGTATAAATAGCTCTTCTCCGCTTATTGGGCTCTGAGAAAGCCCCTCATGCTGCGCATAACTCTTATCATAAATTGAGGCATTTAGAGATATAAGTGATATAATGGCTATTATATATAGTCTTAAATTCATGAATTTAACTTTGCTCCACATTTTGAACAATACAAATCAGTTTCACTGTATTCAGATCCACATTGTGTGCAATACAGTGAAACAACTTTTGAAGCTCTAAATGATGAGATCTCTTTTTCTAAATTCTCATCTGAAGTATCTCTGTACGCTAATATTTCTTGCTCTAATTCCTTGTCCAATTCTCCAAAGCCAGTTTCCTGTTCAATCTCATCTATTTCTTTAAGCACTGATGCAGCCTGAGTTTGATATTTATTATTTAGTTCCTCGTAATCGTCTTTCGATAACTTACCCAGGCCATAGTCAAAATCGATGTCTCTTATGGCCGAATACAAAGTCTCTTTTTTATTATGAAGTGCAATCAGCTTTTCAGAAATTGAATCCAATGGCTCTTGAATTGAGTTTATATTCCCATCTTCTTTTTTCTTTAGAAAAAATGGAAGCACAATATAGAGTGCAGCTAAAAGTGTGATGATGCCTATTATCAAGTTATACACAATTTTCTCTTTTTCTCGAAAAATTAAGAAGAGTTTTAAGCTCTTATTGCAGCGTCTTTCTCACCAACGCTGTATCTAACAAATGCCGTCTCTGTAATCTTTTTACCACTTGGCCACATCGTAACAATTGCACCGATTACAAGTAGCAAGCCCCCTGCCCAAATCC
>JBCCIH010000047.1 GCA_039028315.1 Thermodesulfobacteriota bacterium
AAGAGCTCAGTATGTGGGAATAAAACCACGCTGCCCTCATACTCTGAAGCTTTAAAAAGCTCATAAGAGCCAAATTTAATCCCAAGCTCTTCATAGATCTTTGTATATTTATGTATTGTTTTGTGGACACTTAACCTAAATTCCTTGACAGACAATTCATTAATTATATCTTGGGCAACACCAACAGGGTCCGTTAATAACACTGGTGTTTGACCATCTGAAACTGCATCGTTTATGAAATTTATTAATGATTCCATAGACTTATCTAAATTCGGAAACTTGTAGTCCGCTGTTCCGTATGGACATTTTAAAACTAGCACATCACAGTGTTTAGTGTATGCAGGATCAGTTGTAGGCAGGTGTTTTAAATTTATATCACCGCTATATAAAAGTGTCTTATCACCCTTGTCGATAATCATCTGAGCTGCCCCAAGCATTGTTCCGGATGGAACAAGTTCAACTTGTAAATTTCCAAGTGCGAAGGGTCTGTAATAAGGGCACGGAAGGACTACCGGTTTTTTTATTTTCTTTTCGAGAAATTTTATCGTTTGGGGGGTAGCCAGAATTTTTTCAGGTGCACTAAATTTCTCTATATCAGCTGATGAGATAAAAGAAAGCGGTACTTTCTTTTTTGCATCAAACCATAGCTCTGTACCAACTAAATGTGTTCCATTTTGATATTCAATCATTAATTTCGAAATTTAGTCTACTTCGGGGAGGATGAATTTCAAGAAGTTGATGATGAATGAAGATATGACAAGTAGCTCTAGATTTCAGCTTCTTATCAATTACTCGATAACTGTTTCAGAGGTAAAATCTTCGTTGTCCAGCTTCCACTCGCCGTTTTCTTTTACAAGGGTCACAATACCGGTCACTTTGGCATTGGGATCATTTGTATCAGTCCCATCAATTGTTAAAGTAGCCTTGTTTCCCTCAATCTTGGATGAGATGCTTTTTGTTTTCATAGTACTTCTTACTTCTCTCATTATCTCCAAAAACGCAGCTTCATCTTCTGGCGAAATCTCACCCATTTGATTGATATTGGCCTGAGAGAGATAGGGCTTTAGCTCTCCCAAAGACTGCGCTTTCATGCTTGTTTTTACATATGATTCGTAGAATTTAATAGTATCATTTTCTTCATCTGCGAAAGCTGCTGTGACTATAAATAGACTTACAATTAGACTAAATATAAGAGTATATTTTTTCATTTATTTCTCCGCTATATATGAATTATTATATGATTACCATCTTTTTTAAAGAATACCAAGCACAATTATTGTTGACAAGCAGTAGTTATGGCAGTGATAATTTTGAGTACAAATTCTAGAAAATAAACTATGAGGTGAACTCTTGATGGATAAGACTGAAATGCTGTTAAAAGACTTGACTGAGGCGCATGGTGTGCCTGGATATGAGGCGCAAGTGCGCAAGATTATTAGAAATTATTTCAAACCTATTGGTGACATTGAAGAAGACAATATGGGCAGTCTTATCTGCAAAAAAGTGGGGAAAGATGATTCTCCAAACATAATGCTTGCGGGCCATATGGATGAGGTAGGTTTTATGGTTAAGCACATATCAGCTGATGGTTATATCAGGTTCACACCGCTTGGTGGCTGGTGGGATCAGGTGCTGCTTGCCCAAAGAGTGGCTATCAAAACAAACAAAGGCGACGTGATTGGAGTAATTGGCGCTAAGCCTCCCCACCTCCTCTCACCCGAAGAACGCAACAAAGTAGTTGTTAGAAAAAATATGTACATAGATATCGGGGCCACTTCTGAAAAAGATGTTGAAAAAGCAGGCGTGAGAATAGGAGATCCGATCGTTCCTGTAAGTGAGTTTACAGTGCTATCAAATCCTAAAACTTATATGTGCAAAGCTTTTGATGACCGAGTTGGTTGTGCAGTGGTAATATCTGCACTGAGTTCACTAAAGAAGAATCATCCAAACACCCTGATTGGCGCTGCAACTGTGCAGGAAGAGGTTGGAGTAAGGGGAGCAACCACTAGTGTTGAAATGGTTGATCCGGATATTGCTATCATACTTGAATCTGACATAGCAGGAGATGTTCCTGGAATAAAACCTGATGAATCGTCCACAAAATTTGCTGGTGGACCATCACTACTTCTTTATGATGCGCGAATGATACCAAATCTAAAACTAAGAGATCTTGTTATAGATACTGCTAAGAAAAATAAGATACCTCTACAATTCACAACCATGGAAGGCGGTGCAACAGACGGATCAGTTATACACCTTCATAAGATAGGAGTTCCCACTGTGGTGCTTGGGGTCCCTTCAAGACACATACATAGCCACAACTCAATTATTCATAGGGACGACTTTGACAACACAGTTAAGCTATTAAAAGCTGTCGTGCAAAAGCTGGATAAGAAAACTGTACAAAATATTAAGTCATTCAGGTAGATAGGCAAAGTAGCATATAGCGCCTGTTATTAATTTGCTGGTAAACTTAAGGGCACTTTGGAATCCATAAAAATAACTGGGGCTAGAGAGCACAACTTAAGAGATGTCTCTCTATCCATACCCAGAGGAAAACTTGTTGTAATAACAGGCGTTAGCGGATCGGGAAAGTCTTCTCTTGCTTTTGATACGATTTTCGCAGAGGGACAGAGAAGGTATATGGAATCGCTATCTGCATATGCACGTCAATTTGTAGAGAAAATAGATAAGCCCGATGTTGATTCTATTGAAGGCCTGTCTCCATCAATCTCAGTAGACCAAAAAACATTTCAAAGAAACCCCCGCTCTACTGTAGGCACTATTACAGAGATATACGATTTTTTAAGGCTCCTATTTGCCAGGGTCGGCAAGCCTTACTGTTATGAATGCAATGTTGAAATTGCAGCTCAATCAATTGATAAGATGGTTGAGCGGGTTATTTCTTTAGAAAAAGGAGATAAAGTCTCAATTTATTCTCCAATTGTTCAAGGGAGAAAAGGGGAGTATAGAAAGGAGCTGGAGGAACTTAGATCTGAGGGCTATTTAAGAGTAAGAATAGACGGAGAGGTCTATGATCTGGATGAAGAAATAAATATCAATAGAAATAAAAAGCACACGATCGAACTGTTGGTTGACGTGGCTGTAGTTAGGCCACAAGATATGGATGAGAGAATACGAGAGTCATTGCAAATTGCGCTAAAGCGCTCTGGCGGAGTTGCGGTAGTTGAATCTAGTAAAGGGAAAAAGTTTACTTTCAGCGATAAGTTTGCATGTCCTAATTGCGGCATCAGTTACCCAGAAATATCGCCAAGGCTGTTCTCCTTTAATAGTCCTTATGGTTCATGTAAGACCTGCGATGGTATCGGGACAAACTCTTTTTGCGACCCGGAGCTTTTAATAGACCCAGAGCTGTCAATTTCAAAAGGAGCTATAATTCCTTGGAGAAACTCTACATATTTCAATCAGCTCATCGAAAATGTTGCTGAGTACTATAAATTTGACCTAGATACACCTTATAAGAAACTTCCATCAAAAATAAGAAAAATAATTGTGCACGGCTCAGGCGATGAAGAAGTTCTGTTTTATAAAGAAAGAAAAGGCAGGGTTCTTAAGCACTGGGATACATATGCAGGGGTTTTAGGGATCACCTCTGATTGGTTTGCGGAAACTGAATCGCCCGAAGTAAGGGAAAAACTCTCACAGTATATGAGAACAGCCACATGCACTGATTGCGGGGGCTCAAGACTCAGAAAAGAAGCGCTTTCGATCTATATAGACGGAAACTCTATATTCGAAATTATCAGTATGCCGGTAGACAGCGCACTCGAATTTTTTAAGGATCTAAATCTAAGTGGTAGGGATCTGGAGATTGGGGAGAGAATAATCAAAGAGATAAAGTCCAGGCTAAGTTTTCTAGATGACGTAGGTCTTAGCTACCTCACATTAGACCGCTCCGCTCCAACACTATCTGGCGGCGAGGCTCAGCGGATAAGACTAGCGACGCAAGTGGGGTCCAAACTCACGGGAATTACCTATGTTCTAGATGAGCCAACAATAGGTCTTCATTCAAGAGACAATCTAAAACTTATAGATACCCTAAAATCACTTAGGGACAGCGGCAACTCTATTATCGTAGTTGAGCATGATGAGGATACGATTAGAAACGCTGACTTTGTTGTAGATATTGGACCGGGTGCAGGAGAGAAAGGCGGCGAGATAGTAACATCCGGGGGAGTTGAAAAGATATGCGGCGCTAAGAACTCTCTTACAGGAGGTTATTTATCTGGCGAGTTGGATATCGACTATCCTAAAAAACGCAGAAAACCTAAAGAGTTTATTTCTATAAAAGGCGCAAGTGAGCACAACCTTAAGAACATAGACATCGATTTTCCATTGGGTGTTTTTACATGCGTAACCGGAGTGTCCGGCTCAGGAAAGAGTACACTCGTTATAGATACACTATATAATGCCCTTAGCCATTTCTTATACAGAAGTAAGGATCAAATCGGTAAACACAAGAAAATCTCAGGTTTCAAAAAAATTGATAAGATACTAAATGTGGAGCAAAGCCCCATCGGCAGAACTCCTAGGTCAAACCCGGCAACTTATACGGGACTTTTTTCTCCAATCAGAGATTTATTTGCTATGCTTCCGCAGTCCAACGCAAGGGGATACAAGCCTGGAAGGTTCAGTTTTAACGTAAACGAAGGAAGATGCAGCGTGTGCTCTGGGCATGGGACTCAAAAAATAGAGATGCACTTTCTACCCGATGTATACGTGACTTGTGAAAGATGCGGCGGAAGCAGGTATAACTCCGAGACATTAGAAATCAAATACAATGGTAAGAGCATTGCAGATGTGCTGGATATGACGGTTAGAGAAGCACACGAATTTTTCAAAAACGTTCCAACTTTAAAATCAAAGCTTGAGGTTCTTGAAGCTGTCGGACTGGAATATATAAGATTGGGTCAGGCCGCTACAACACTATCAGGCGGAGAGGCTCAAAGGATTAAACTGTCTAAAGAACTCTCCAGAAGAGATACCGGAAACACTTTGTATATACTTGATGAACCTACAATTGGGCTTCACTTTGATGATGTACGCAAACTCATATTAGTCATTCAAGAGCTTACAAACAAAGGTAATACTGTGATAGTAATAGAACATAACCTTGATGTAATCAAATGTGCAGATCATATTATTGATATGGGCCCCGAAGGAGGGGAGTCAGGTGGGCAGGTAATAGCACAAGGTACTCCGGAGAAAGTATCTAAAGTTAAAGGCTCTTATACTGGCATGTTCTTAAAAAGTATATTGAAGAGTAAATCTAGTACTAAAGGATCTCATTAGTTGGACCTCTTGCAATCAATTATTTTGGGCGCCGTTCAGGGAATTACTGAGTTTTTTCCCGTAAGCTCAACAGCACATCTAGTAATCTTTCCCTGGCTCTTTTCATGGAAAGACGAAGGGCTAGCGTTTAATGTCGCTCTTCATATGGGGAGTCTTGTTGCTATTATCTACTATTTCTGGCGCGATTGGATGCTTATCATTAGAGAATTTATACAGAGCGTTTCAAATTGGAGTTTTGATGGACGGCCAAACGGCAGGACAGGTTTGTATCTGATCATTGCTACTATACCAGGCGCGCTTGCTGGTGTGTTGTTTGAGAACTATGCAGCTGGTATTTTAAGAGATCCTTTATCTGTAGCGTTTATGCTTTCATTCTTTGGAGTAGTTCTATATTTTTCTGACCGGTTCTCTAAAAAAACTAAAACCGTAAGAGAAATGAGTATGATCGATTGCATAATCATCGGCATTTCTCAAGCATTTGCGATTATTCCTGGTGTCTCAAGATCAGGGATAACAATTACCGGCGGTATGTTTAGAAATTTAAACCGCGAGGAAGCTGCTAAATTTTCATTTTTACTAGGGGCTCCTCTAATTGCGGGGGCCGGTGTGTTTGAATCTAGACATTTGGAACCTCAGGCTGTTTTAAGCCTACCATTTATTGCTGGCGTAGCGGCCTCGGCAGTTTTTGCATTTCTTGCGATCAAATATCTATTAAAGTTCGTTAGAAAATCCAGCTACACTGTTTTTGTTGTTTACAGACTTGCCCTTGCAGTTCTAATTGCATTTCTCTATCTAACTAGATAAGAGGTTTCTACAGTGATTGCACTACTCTCATCAAACTGGGAAGAAATAGCCAAATTAAAAGAAGATATAAACTCCAAGGTGGATGAAAAAAATCCCGAGTCTAATTGTCTATTGGGAGAACTTTATGACCAGCAAATAGTTTTAGCTATTACAGGTGTTGGGATAAAAAGAGCCAGAACCATTTCAAGCAATATAATTCAAAAATATAAGCCAGAGCTAATGATTTTTGCTGGATTTGCAGGCGCGCTGAGTCTTGATCTTAAGCTAGGAGATATTATTATGGGTACTTCAATAACTAGCATTATAAAAAATGAAACTAAAACGTTATACACTGATTTTTCTCTTCCAACTAGCAGATACACTATGGGCCCACTGCTTACTGAAAGTAGATTTATTTACAATCCTCAAGAAAAAAACCGATTGTTTGATTCTACCGGAGCGCTAGCTGTCGATATGGAAACATGGGGAGTCGTAGAGGCTGCAATGCAGAGCAAGATTCCTGTATGCTGTGTTCGAGTAATATCTGACGAAGCCAACGAGATCCTTCCTGATATGGCCGCTATATATTCAAGCACAGGTGAGCTTGATGAAAAAAAAGCAGAACAATATTTTAATTCAAATCCCGAGCTATTAGCCCCCTACCTAAAATTCAGATTTACAAACACCTATATAGCATCAAAGAGCTTGTGTGAATTTATCCCGCATATATTAAGAAGCTCTAGATAACCTAACAAACCGGGCATACGCGGCTATTTATTAAATAAATAAATACGATATAATAGTATTAAATTAACCCCACCCCATTTGTTTCTAAAGGAGAGATGTGTGAAAAAGTATACTGGAATATTTATATTCATATTTTTATTTGGATTCACCGCTCAGGGATCCGAAGTAGACGATCTTCTTATTACAGTAGATGTTGATGATAGATCTGGTGGGGGTTGTTCAATTATGAAAGCAAAGCCCGATGGGAGCATCTCCGAGTTTGTCTCAGGTACGGATATTCTGAGTATAACTGGAAGGCCTGGTTGTGATTTAGAGGATACAGGGATTGCATCACTATTAGATGGTGTGATCTACTTCAACGAAGATAGATCCGGCGATATTCTTTTTGCAGCAACGGATAATATTGTTAGAAGATTTATCGCAGATGAGGTTTTAGACACATTGTTGCCAGATAATGTGGATATAGACAATGGAATGGCAGTAAACAAAGTTACAGGGACACTTGTTATAGCGGATGAAAACAATGGGGCGATATTAGAGCTACCGCCCGCTTTCTCCACTCCAATAGTTGACCCCTCATTAGTAAAGATATTGGCAACCGGGGCAGATTTTGAGGCTTTAGTCCCTCTTGGATCAGCTATAAATGCTGAAGGAGGAATAGCTATAGATGATCAACAAAACATATACGTTGCAAATGAGGATTTGGTCAACAATACGGCAAATGTAATTTTCAAATTAACTCCCCAAGGAGATGTGTCTGTACTTTGCACACAGGCTGAACTGATGGGCGTAATTGGAGTTGCACCTAGGTTAGATGTCGGCATGGCTTTTGACGGCAGTTTGTTTGTAGCTGACAGCAATTGCAACTGTGTTTTAGAAATTAACCCCGTCAGCTGCAGTCCCCAGATACTAATTGCAGAGGCTCAAATAAATTCACTGACTGGAAATACCAGTGCCGATTTAAACGGTGGTTTATGTATAGATAGAGATAAGAACCTATATGTTGGGGATAATGGTAGTATTTCTCAAAGTTCTCGTAACCCTAGCATCATAAAAATACCTACTGATATCAATTCATCTGCTTCACTATTTGTATCGGCTGATCAGGTTCGTGCACTTTATGGAGATATTGCTCCAGATGGTAACCCACAATTTCAGGGTTTATGCACTGTAAAACTGGCCGACACTGGATTTAATGTACCCGCTCTTTCCAATGGAGGAGCAATTGTCTTAGCACTGGTTCTTGGCTTAACTGGACTTTTTATAGCTAGAAGAAAAATGGCTGCATTGTAAATAATATGTAGTACAAATGAATCATTTTGTAGAATTTGTTCCAAAATATCCACTAATATATATGCTTTAATATTCCCTTAAGATTTGTTACTATTGAATATAGTACTTCCACCAGAGCACCTAAGGGGGTTCCACAGAAATGGCCAGAAAACAAAAAACTATTGAAGCATTATTAAAGGAAGGACGCACTTTTTCTCCTAGTAAAAAATTTAAAGAACACGCTCGTGTAAGTGATGATGCAATATACCGCAGGGCAAAACGAAACAGAGAGAAGTTTTGGGAAGACAAAGCCAAAGAGCTCGACTGGTTTAAAAAGTGGAGAAAGGTTCTTAGCTGGAAAGCTCCAGATTCCAAATGGTTTATCGGGGGCAAATTAAATGCTTCATATAACTGTCTTGATAGGCATTTAGACGGACCAAGGAAAAATAAAGCAGCAATAATTTGGGAGGGGGAGTTTGGTGAAACCATTACTCTTACTTATTGGGAACTCTACAGAGAAGTAAATAAATTTTCTAATGTTCTAAAAGACCTAGGGGTAAAAAAGGGGGATAGGGTTACCATCTATATGCCTATGATCCCTGAGCTTGCAATTGCTATGCTTGCTTGCGCTAGAATTGGAGCCCCTCACAGCATTGTCTTTGGAGGTTTTAGTGCCGAGAGCCTAAGAGACAGAATTATAGACTGCAAATCTAATGTGCTTATTACTGCGGACGGCGGATACAGGAGAGGAAAAGTAGTTCCTCTTAAGAAAAATGCCGATGAGGCAGTTAAGAAAACCCCATCTATAAAAAAAGTTGTTGTAGTAAACCGTGTTGGAGATAAAGTGAAAGTTAGAATGAAGAAAGGAAGAGATTATTGGTGGCATAAACTAATGGAAGGCGCTCAGCCATACTTCGCGCCAGAAAAAATGGACTCTGAGGATTTACTTTTCATTCTCTACACTAGCGGCACAACTGGAAAGCCCAAAGGCATAGTTCATACAACTGGTGGATATTTAGTAGAAGCCTCTGCTACAACAAAGTTGGTTTTCGACTTAAAAGAAGAAGACACATACTGGTGCACAGCGGATATTGGCTGGATTACCGGGCATAGCTATATTATTTATGGCCCTTTGGCAAACGGCGCAACATCGATAATGTATGAGGGCGCGCCAGATTATCCTGATATAGGACGTTTTTGGGCAATAGTAGAAAAATATGCGGTAACTATTTTCTATACCGCACCTACGGCAATCAGGGCATTTATGAAATGGGGTGAAGAACATCCCCAGAAGTACGATTTATCCTCGCTCCGTCTTCTTGGCTCAGTAGGTGAGCCGATTAACCCAGAGGCTTGGATGTGGTATCACACACATATCGGAGGACGGAAATGTCCGATAGTAGATACTTGGTGGCAGACAGAGACCGGCTCTATTCTAATAACTGGACTGCCCGGACACACTACATTAAAACCCGGGTCTGCTACTATACCTTTCCCTGGAATAGACGCAGACATTGTGGATGAAGATGGTAAGACGGTTAAAGAGGGCGCAGGTTATTTAGTTCTCAAAAAGCCTTGGCCTTCAATGCTGCGCGGTATCTATGGAGATCCCAAACGATATAAAGAACAGTATTGGAGTAAGTATCCTGGGATCTATTTCACAGGCGATGGAGCAAAGAGGGATAAGGACGGATATATATGGGTTCTTGGCAGAGTGGATGATGTAATGAATGTGGCTGGGCACAGAATCAGCACTATGGAAGTGGAGAGCGCGCTGGTGGATCATCCGAGCGTTGCAGAATCTGCTGTTGTTGGAAAGAGTCACGATTTAAAAGGTCAGGCTATTGTAGCTTTTACAACCCTTAAAAAAGGAATTAAGTCGAGCACAAAATTAGTTGGTCATCTAAGAGGCCATGTTGCAAAGAAGATTGGCGCCATCGCAAGGCCTGATGATATTATATTCACTGCAGAGCTTCCGAAAACAAGAAGCGGTAAGATAATGAGACGGCTTCTTCGAAATATTGCCGAGGGTAGTGTTTTAGGAGACACAACTACACTTGCTGATCCTACCGTAGTTAATGAGCTTAAGAATAAGTATGAAGATAAAGAGGGTTAATCATACAGGTGCGTGTTCTAGGTTTTCACTATAGCCTAAGTAATCGTTTTTAAATTTTGAAAGGTCCTGCTTTATAGAAGCAATAATAAATCCAATTACAGTAGCATCATCAATTAGTCCCGCAGCAGGAATCATATCCGGCACTGCGTCAAAGGGATTTACAAAGTATATTATTGCTCCAGTTGTTAGTACTAATGTTGTCCAGGGTACTTCTTTGTAATCGCCTTTAGCCCATGCTTTTAACATAGAGAGTAGAAGAGCTATATCATCTCGGAATGATAAAACTCTTAATTTTCCCGAATTTATTTCTTTAGACGCTGTATCAACTAAATCTTCAACATTTTTAGAGCTACTAAGAATTTCATTTGCGCGTAGAAGCGCAGTTTGGGAAAAAATCTTAAGGATGGTTTTTGTTGAAGTGATCATGATTTTAATTGCTTAGTAAATCTAATAAAGCAAACAAATACATAACACTAAGTTACATCTTTTAACGTTAACCCGTTGTCTTTAAGTACTGCGAGTAAGCCCTTTTTGTTAATAGTTCTATATGTCCTCATTGAAATTCTTAGTTTGATAGAGCGGTCAAGCTCTGGAACATAGATCCTTTTCCAATGAAGATTTGGTGTCTGACGGCGCTTAACCTTGTTGTTTGCATGTGATACATGGTTTCCAACTAGAGGCTTTTTGCCTGTTATCATGTCTCTTTGTGCCATTTTATGATCTCCTTACTAATACCTAAAACAGGGTATAAAGTATTCCACAAGAAAAAAATTTGTAAATATGAACCAAAAATAAAAAACCGTGGCTAAAAATATCGCGTATATCATATTTGTGTCAGAAAACTTAGGAGCAAAATAGCTCTTGTATAAAAAATCAGGTGTGTTAAACCTAAAATGGGTAAAAAATACTAACAGGAGGTAGGTTATTATGAAGAGAGGAGCACTTCTTTTCTTATTGATTGCTTTAGCTTTAATTGTATCAGCGCCAGTATTCGCAGATTCTGTAGATCAAGCTACAGATGCAATGCAAGATGGCAAGGATGTTATGGACAAAGGTCAGGACGCTAAGAGTATGATGGACAAAGGCCAGGATACTATGCAGCAAGGTCAGGACATGATGAAACAGGGCCAAGACGCCATGCAGCAAGGGCAGGATATGATGGACAAAGCCCAAGGCACTAAGGACATGGTTGATAAAGGTCAGGACGCCAAAGACATGATGGACCAAGGTGATACTGTAGATGAAGCCACAGATGCAATGCAAGATGGCAAAGATGTTATGGATACAGGCCAAGATGCTAAGGACATGGTCGATAAAGGTCAGGATGCCAAAGACATGATGGACCAAGGTGATACTGTAGATGAAGCCACAGATGCAATGCAAGAAGGCGAGGATGTGGTGGACGAAGGGCAAGAAGCCAAGGGTATGATGGATAAGAGCCAGGATGCTATGCAGCAAGGTCAGGACATGATGAAACAGGGCCAAGATGCCATGCAGCAAGGGCAGGATATGATGGATAAAGCCCAAGGCACCAAGGACATGGTCGATAAAGGTCAGGACGCTAAGGGGATGATGGACAAGGGGCAGGACGTCCAGGATATCGTGGATAAGGACCTGGATGCTACCCAATAGGATCAAGATCCAAAAAGCATGACTGAATAACAGATGCCCATAGTATCAAAGTCTAAAGCTACTAGCATTGTCATTTGCTATGGACGTTTTAAGGAGTTGGGTACGCTGAGTTAGACAAGAATTAGAAATTACAATAAAGAAAGGGGGAGATTTATCTCCCCTTTATTATTGACTATTTACAGTTTTTACTCAGTTGCAACTGTAATTTTCCTTTCTGTATTATTAAACGGGCCTTCCACAATATTCCTGTTCCCGTCAAGTAGCTGTAAAGTAATTATATAGTCTCCCGAAGTAAGTCCTGTTATAAATGCAGGGGTCCACTCGGTCATAGTAATAGTGTATTCAGTAGCATCGGCTTCGTCTTTGCGGATTGTATACTTAGTTTGTGCTCGGGATCGGCCCGAAATTTAGGGGTTGCATGACAGGACTGCGATGTTGTCAATCCATAAGCTATTAGTTTTACGAATGTTTTGTTGTCGAAGTAAGACGTATGAATTAACTCGTCCCATGTTAGCAAACTGGACAGCCTATCAG
>JBCCIH010000048.1 GCA_039028315.1 Thermodesulfobacteriota bacterium
GGCGGCTGCAGCGACTCAGACTCTAATCAAGTAGATGCACGCACCATAGGTTCAATTGAAGGCGCTCTTGTACCGGCACTAAATAAGAGACTTAATCTTAAAGAGTGGCAAGAGGGCGACCCTGACGGCGATCTCTATTTAAATGGAAGCAGAGTTGCGTCTCTATCAGATGCTGAGAAACAGGCAGTGAATAACGCCTACCAAATGGGCTACTTAGTAGGCCTCACAAACGCAGAAATTGACCACATACTAGATATGCACGAAGTTCTCGGACTAAACCCGGTTTTTGCTGACAATGGCACGCTCGATCTACTGGCGTTCTCAAGGGAGTTTAACGTAAGTGGTATCCGCTACTTCATATTAAGACCTTACCAAGACGGTCCAATTCCTGAGAACATAAATTTAGGCCGCGTCGATGCATTGGATGATTGGGCGCAGATTTCCTCATCGGCTATATCACTCTCACAAGCTGAGCTTAGAGAAACAGGCGGATTGTCTGAGCTAACAAGCCTTGCAGACAGCACATCCTGGACCGAGCACGGCACCTGGACAGCAGCGATAGACACAAATATTCCTGGTTCTGTTCCAGATTTGCAAGTAACGCTTACGGGATTTGCTCAGGCCTGGTCAGTCCACTCTACTGCAGATAACAATGACTTCTACTACCTTAGAACTAACTTTGTTTTGACACCTACATCCAAGGACGGCACACTTGGCGCAGTTTGTAATGAACTCTGTGATGCTTTCAACATAACTGGTTGTCCTGGACCTGGCGCTCTAGCCAGTGAAATTGGTGTTGTGCAGTATACTCTGAATAATACTCAGCCTACTTTTAACAACTCTGAGCTATTTGTCATCGAATTCAACCCGACCACAACGACAGGAGAGGTAACTACATCAAGCAGCATTAGCCATACTTTTTCTGACAACGTTTCCTACTCCCAAGACGACGGCGCGGAAGTAGGAGTCAGCAGCAGCAGTACATACTCTCACAGCACTTCATACGAGTCCCCCGCAGTTACAACAACTGCAGAAATCAGTGGTGAGCAGAATATGAACAATGCACAGTGGTCATGGCTTGTTGAGAACTCCAATGTTTCAAAAGCTACTTTTGAACCTAATTTTCAATGGATATGGGAAGCAACCCCCGCTACGCGAGTATCGGGCTTAGTTTGGGAGCAGGCGTTTAATTTTTTCGCTTACGCTTATAGCTGTGCCCCACCAAGGACAAACACTACTATCCCCGTGCTCAAAATGGCGATTCCAAATCCTCCGCTGCCAAAGCAATGTAGTGCTAATTCAGATTGCGGGACAGGGCAAGTATGTGCGACAGATTTATCACCTGCTATTTGTGTAGCTCAGCCGTGTGATGAAATGATGCTATGCCCTGATGGATTTCAATGTATGAATGAAGAATGTCAGCCTAGCAGCGGTTGATATATTGATCAGAGGAATTTGCTAATTTGTTTGCAGTGAGCGGCAGGCTGAGATAATTGTCCTAAATATTTCTATTACTGATGGGTCAGGCATAGGGCCATTGTTCATTTTCATGAGCTTTTGCTCAATTTGCTGCTCGCGCTTGGGATCATAGACACCCATGTCATTTTTCTTCTTGAGCTCTCCTATCTCCAGCACAACCTCGGCCCTTTGGTTTAAAAGCTCTAATATCTGATTGTCTATTGTATCAATTTTCCCTCTAAGCTGGATCAACTCACCCTCAGCGCTGACCTTACTGCTGCCTGCGCCCAAAAATACTGCAATAACAAATGTTAAAGTAATCAGTCTAATTGAATTTTTCATAACTGTTCCTTTTTATTGATTAGTTTTGTATCTATCTTACTAGAATAGGGCCAATTATAATATCTATCTTACTAGAATAGGGCCAATTATAAATAGATGTTTAGTCATAGTTTGAGTATAATAGCTAGAATTTATTTTTCGGCGGAGGAATGAAAATGTTAAATAGATTTTTTCTAGCAACTATTGTTGCACTTATTTTTGTGCCAGCAGTTTATGCTAATCCACTGGCATATGTTACAAACTCAGAGGACAATAATGTTTCGATTGTAGATAGAATTACCAATATGGTAGTTGATACTATTCCTGTTGGGGAAACCCCTTCAGGCATTGCTATATCACCAAATGGAACCCGTCTTTATGTTGTGAACCAGGATTCTAATAACGTCTCTGTTATTGATACAAGCACCAATATTGTAATAACTACAATAGATGTTGGAGATACTCCTGCTGAAGTGGCCATAACTCCCGATGGGTCTCAGGTATATGTTACAAATGAAGAATCAGATGATGTCTCAGTTATCAGTACTGCGAGCCATAGTGTAATTGCTACAATACCTGTTGGACAAAACCCTTCTGGCGTAGCTATAACACCAGACGGCACACGTGCATATGTTTCAGACGGCTTAGATGATACTATCTCAGTTATAGATACTACTTCAAATACAGTTATTGATACTATAATTAATGGCGATGTTCCTCTTCTTATAGCAATATCACCTGATGGTACACGCGCATATGTTGCAAATTTACGGGACGATGCTGTCTCGGTTATCGATACTGCTACCAATATGGTAATTAATATGATTCCAGTAGGTAATGGACCTGTTGGGGTAGCGATAACTCCAGACGGGACACTTCTTTATGTTTCTAACACCTTCTCAGTAGATATGGTCTCTGTTGTAGATTTATCTACTGATACCGTAGTTGATAGAATACTTCTCGGAGAGAGCGAGCCAGGTCGTGTTGTTATCAATCCAGAAGGTACCAGGGTATACGTTGTAAATTTCACCGGTGATAATGTCATCATTATAGATAGGGCCACAAATACTATAGTTGATACTATATCTGTTGGCGAAGGACCTGTAGGTTTAGCTTTAGCGCCGCCCCCGCCGCCAAGAAACGTTCCAACTCTCTCTGAATGGGGATTAATTGCAATGGCCGGTATCTTGGCAATAGCAGGACTGTTTTATATTAGAAAAAAGAGAATGACAGCTTAAGATTTACTAAGAGAATGCTTGCAAATTATTAAATGGAGCTAGATACGAAAGTGCCGGCTCCCATTTTTGTATCAGACTCACAATGGCTCTTAAAGCCATTTGTTCACATTGTTCTCCTAGGATCAATATTCTCATAATTTATAAGAAATATGTATAGAGTTAATATAGATAGGATTATATAATTAAAGAATCCAAGGGGGCAGAAAGTGTCAGATAAACTTGAAGAATCTAAAAGAAAAGCTAAAGAAACGTACGATTCGGCGGCCGATTTTTTTGATCATGAGGCCCTTGGGTTCTGGGCACGCTATGGAGCCAGTACTGTTGAACGGCTCTCTGTTAAGCCCGGTATGAGAGTGCTCGATGTTGGTTCAGGCACTGGTGCGTCAGCTATTCCAGCGGCTATGAAAGTGAGTAGTGAGGGCAGAGTAGTTGCAGTTGATCTCTCTGGCAACCTGCTTGAGCTTGCAGAAAAAAAGGCCAAGGACCAAAATCTTGAAAATATAGATTTTATTCAGGGCGATATGACTAATCTTGATTATCCCGATGAGAGCTTTGATGCAGTTATATGTGTGTTTGCGATATTCTTCGTCCCTGAAATGGAAAAACAGGTAAGTGAACTATGGCGGATGGTCAAACCTGGCGGTGTGTTGGCGATTACTACCTGGGGACCAGACTTTTTTGAGCCGGCTTACGGGCCCTGGAAAAGTATTTTGCGAAATGTTAGACCAGATCTTCATTCCGAGTTTAATCCATGGGACAGAATTTCTGAGCCCGGTACATTAGAAGCACTGATGGTAGATGGCGGTACATCAAATATAAGAATTGCAGACGAGCTGGGAGGACAGATATTGAGCAAACCAGAAGATTGGTGGACCATTGCACTTGGTTCGGGCCTTCGCTGGACTATTGATCAGCTAAATGAAGAAGAATCAGTTCGCATTAAGAACGAAAATGTTAATTGGGTAAAAGAAAATAATGTAATCTCTGTTGGGACAAATGTACTTTATGCTGTGGCAACCAAGGATTAACAGCCCTATAACAACTACTCTAAATAATTGTTTTTAATATTGACATAATGTTATGATGATAACATGCTTGAGTAATCCTATATAACCAAGAGAGGCAAATGAACTCAGTACTAAAAAGATGGTTCTTTCTTTATCTTTTATGTCTATGCATATTTCTTCCCTCTCTACCAATATCCGCCCAAGATATTGATAGTTCTGATACCCAGGATCAACCTGCTTCCTCAATGAGTTTGCAGGAGCTTTCATCTGAAATAATAAATCCGCTGGCAAAGATTTGGAGACTCGATTTTGAGAACGATACTTTTTACAATACCGGCGATATAGGCAAAAAAGTTTGGACTAACACACTTACCTTCAGGCCCAGACTGCCTGTGTCTTTGGGCGACTGGGTCCTACTTATCCAGCCCCAGGTGCCACTAGTAGATACGGAGCCAAAATTTGAAGAATCTATATTAAGGGGAATTACTGTTCGAAATGTAACAGGGTTTGGCGACACTATACTTGCAACGCTTTTGGGCCGTGAATTTCACAAGGACATAGAAATCGGGATCGGGCCTACTTTTGTGCTTCCCACCGCTACAAAGAACATTACAGGGCAGGGCAAATGGCAGGCAGGGCCAGCAGCATCTATATTCTATGTGCCAAAGGGATGGACTTTTGGTGTTATACCACAGGTTTGGTGGTCTTTTGCAGGAGATAGTGATAGAGAAGATACTAATCAGATGGAAATACAATATATAATAGCGCGTCATTTTAAAGGCGGCTGGAATATTAGATCAAGACCCACAATTAAAGCTGATTTTAAAGCAGATCCGGGAGATAAATGGAACGTGCCCGTCGGGGGCGGAATTAGTAAATTAATAAAGATACATAAGGTCCCTGTCTTGATAGGTGTGGAGGCACAGTATTCCATAATTAAACAAGATACTTTTGGCCCGGAATGGACGATTTCATCAGATATAACAGTTGTCATCCCAAACCCTCAACTCCTTAGAAAAGCTAAAAAGCAGCGCTCTAAACAAGCGCCCGGCAGCCATCCCAATACTGATATATCGTATTAATTTGAACCTCCTAGAGTTGATAAGCTACTAACTTACCAAACTTAGTTATGGAGGAATTAACATGAGATATTTATTACTTTTACTATTAGTATTTGGTTTGTTTGTATCTTTCAGCGCACCTTCTGATGCACAACTTCCAAAATCTGATGATTTTGTACCTGTTTTGCCATCTGAGTGCGAAGGACTAAATTGCAAGGCTTATGGCATTTGCGATACATATTGTGAAGACCTTGAGTGCGATACAAAAGAGGGTTTTGAAAAGAACCCGGATATATGTACCAAGGTGCTGGAAAAATATCAGGAAAAAACTGGCTATCCAGGCCCTCCATGTATATGTACAGACGTGTGTTTTGATGAACAAGTTGAATGTAAAAGCGAATGTAAACCTACAGATTTAGATTGTCTTTCTAATTGTTGTGCAGAGTTTTCCGAATGTCAGCAAGATTGCTGTGATCAAGACGGAGTGAGAAATTGTATCCCTGAATTTTGTGCAGTTGCTCCATAATAAATTCAGATAGTTAACATATAAAATACAAAAGGAGTCTTTACTTGAGTACTGGCTCCTTTTTTTTGCTTACTTCATAGACAGTTTGTAATTTTCCAAATTTAGATGGGCAGCATTTTATTCTTGCGTGTGTTATAAACCCACATCATCTCATTTCCGCCGCGCTGTATCTCGTATCTAACCCGTTTAATTTTCACAGTGTAGCCGTCTCTTTCAAGCTCTTTTGTAAGAGGCTCTATATACGGCGAGCGGTTAAGCATTAAATCCAAAAGCGGGAATATACGCACATCATCTGCAACTCTTAGCATCTCGTACACTGCGGCTTTGTGGAAGTTGTAGTCATACTGCTCTGAGTATAGAAAGAGAAAATGAGAGCAGAGTGCAATGTCAAAGACGCTGTCTTGAAACTCCAGAGCGGGAAGCTCCCCTACTAGATATCTTCCGTCTTTTTTCCCGGACTCAAAATCTCTTGTGAATCTTTCAAGTGCCTCTTTTCTATGCTGTCTAAGGTCATCAGGCGACATGTGATAAGTCCACGTCCAGTCGCCAGGAGTGTTTCTTACTTGCTCGATAATATTATCGAATACCTTGTCGAACTTGCGAGCTATGTCTTTTGCTGTGAAAAAATAGATAGGGTCTACTGAGACTACAGGTTTGCCAATCTGATGCATCTCGGCATTAAAACTGGCGGGCCCGTCACCCACTCCTATAATGCGCTTATCCAGATCGTCCTTCGATAAATTGAACATCAGCCTGTACTCATCAAACGATCTCCCTAACGGCACAACTTCTTTTAACCTTGTAGCCATGAGGTAATAATTAAACCCCGGTGCCCCAAAAAATCAATATTTAGCTCAATTATTAAAAAGCTTTCTTACCTAGATAAATAGCCAGGTAATTTGTAATTATCGTCCGAATATCTCGCGGGCTATGACCATCTTATGTATCTCATTTGAGCCCTCGTAAATCTCGCCGACTTTGGAGTCTCGGTATATCTCCTCAACTTTATATGTAGAGCCGTCGTGCCCAAGCTCCACCATGAGCCCATAGCCTCCGAAAATCTGAACAGCATCTCTTGCCATATCAACTGCAAGTTTTGAGCCGTACGACTTTGCGCCGGAGGATTCAAGTATCGGGAATTTATTGCCACCGTCAATTTGAAGCCCGCTCTTTACATATAAGTTCCTGGCATTTTCGATCTCGACAGCTCGCTCTGCCATTAGAAACTGCCAGTGCTGAAACTGGCTGATGGGTTTGCCGAACGCTCGTCTTTCTTTCATATAGGCGGCGCTTTCGTCAAAAGCAGACTGGGCCATTCCCACACCTGATGCGCCGATTCCAGTTCTACCATACATAAGAGCTCTTAAGCATACTTTTAGCCCATCACCTTCTTCGCCAATTAA
This sequence comes from Thermodesulfobacteriota bacterium, assembly GCA_039028315.1. NCBI lineage: Bacteria > Pseudomonadati > Thermodesulfobacteriota > Thermodesulfobacteriota bacterium. Next base: position 7,015 of record JBCCIH010000048.1, read on the forward strand.
GTTTTCCTTAGGCACTCTGACTTTATCAAAATATATGTCGTAAGTAAGCTCCCCACGGTTTCCTAGTTTTTTGTCAGGCTCGCTTGTAGAGACTCCCTTTGATTTCATATCAATTACCAGCATGCAGCTCTTCCCATTTAAGTCTAGTAACGTGGCCGTAAAGTCAGCAATGCCGGCGTTTGTTATGTAGCGCTTTTGGCCGGATACAATATAGCCGCCCCTGGTTTTAGTAGCTTTGGTGATAAGAGACTCTGATCTGACGTCTGATCCAGACTGCGGCTCTGTCATTGCGAATGCACCGATTGCCTCACATTCCATAAGCGGCTTTAAGTAATTGCGCTTTATATAGCTGGAACCCTGTGCGACGCTTACTCCGGCAAGAAGAAAGTGTGCGTTTACGGCTCCTGAGAAGCTGGCGCTTATATAGGCAAGCTCTTCTGCCAAAGTTGCTGCTGCGCATGCAGGGTACTTAAGGCCAAGACCGCCGTCGCCCTTTTTATGAGGCACCTTAAAGAACCCTTTTTTTGCCATAGATCTAAAAAGCTCCATTGGAAAATTCTCATTGCTCTCTCTTCGCTGTCCTAATTCATATGCGATCGGAAAAAGCTCTTTCTCAGCAAAGGACCTGAATTTTTTTCTGAACTTTAAGGTTTCATCCGGAACATAGTCATTATTGTAGAGCGTCTCGCTCATTCTTGGGGGCAGGTTTCTCATAGTTTTCTCCTAATCATCATCTTAAATCTTAATATATCAGCAATCTCAAAGGATGTGGAGACTTTCAAAGAATATATTCATTAAAGTTCTTTAATTGAAAAAAGATATAGAGCCTTTGTGTTATTTATCAACTAATGTTAAATTGTAGTTGCTAATAGATGGCTAATTAATTAATGTGTTAATATGCAGTCTAAATTATATTTAATTCTCATCTTATTACTAGCACTTTTTCTAAGATGCTTTGATCTGTCTAATAATCCTCCCGAATTAAATTCCGATGAACTTATTAACTTTGCATCAGCGCACAGCATAGTCGAAACTGGAGCAGATTTACACGGAAAACTATTACCATATTTTACTGATAAAGCCGTCGAAATGAGGCCGCCAATCTATGGATATGCAACTTTAGTTTCAACTTTAATTATGGGTGAAAACACTAGTTCCATCAGAGCACCAGCGGTTTTTTTTGGGTTATTATCGATATTTGCTGTCTATCTGCTAGGTATGGAGTTTTTCAGAGATAGAAGAGCTGCCCTTATGGCAGCATTTTTGATGACAATTGTTCCTTGGCACATACACTTCTCGAGAGTAGGTTGGGAGCCCGCATCTTTTCTGCCATTCTTGCTTTTTTCAATTTACTTTTTTCTTCATGGAGTAAATAGTAGTAAAAGAACTTTAGTCGCACTCTCTTTTGCTCTCTTCACTCTCACTATATATACCTATCATGCAGCCCCGCTTTATGCATTTTTATTTTTATTCTCACTCTTTTTGCTTAATTTTAGATATTTCATAAAAGAAAAAAAGCTCTTTGTGATTTGCATATTGATAGCGGCGATATTGGCTATTCCATATATATGGACTGCCAGTACTGAATATCTAATGTATGCAAGAGCAAAAAGTATTAACACATTTAAAGACGGCTTAAATACTGAGTCAATTTCCTTGTTCGCTTCAAACTATATAAGTCATTTTGGTCTGGAATATCTATTTATCTCCGGAGATCCGAACCTGAAATTTGTTTCTGGTGCTGGAGTTTTGTATTGGATAATGTTGCCCTTGATATTATTTGGAGTCATTGGCCTTTGGTTCTGCGATTTGCCAAGAAAACACAAGATTCTCATTGTTATCTGGATATTGATTTATCCACTTGCGGGGTCACTGACTAATGATGGAGTTCCTCATGCTGCTAGAACTCTTGTAGGATCGGCAATGTTTTGCCTTCTAAGCGGTTTTGGATATAGCGTTATCTATAGGTTTGTTATATCGCATACAGAACTAACCGCCTTGGACTATGTTTTTTCAGTATCTATAGTGTTCATATCACTATTATCTCTGGGATACTTCGCAAACTTTTATTACTTTCACTATCCAAATGCTTCATATTTACATTGGGACTACGGTCAAAAACAGATTTTTTCAAATATTCAACAATTAGAGCACGAATATAAACTAGCTTGTATGGGAAATTTAAATCATCCGAATAATCGCCAACTGCTTTATTACTATTTAAGGGACTCAAAATTGGATATAACCAAGAATCTAGATGATTCTAGATGCCGAGAAAGTGGGACAATAATTGTTCAGAAGCACTACGAGCCTAGAATAGATAGATCAATGCAGTTGGTTGACATAGTTAAAGGCCCTGATGAAAAAGCTCTATACCACATTTATGTGATTGAATAAATTTTATATATAGCCCAGATAAAGCATAATAAAACAACTTTTAGATAATCAATTCTGCTTGATTATCTATCTAAATCCATATAATAGTACAATGCTAAATGCCAAGAGAGACTATGTTTATCTGTTTGGAATCCTGCTGCTGGCGCTATTTCTAAGGACTTATGACCTCTCGAATAATCCCCCGGAGCTCTTTTTAGATGAGCTTATAAACTATGTATCAGCCAGGGATATAATAGAAAAAGGCGGTGATCTTTACGGGCAGGTTGGAATATATTTTACCGACCGGGTTATTGAACACCGGCCTCCGGTATATGGATACACTTCATATTTAGCATCATTGATAGTTGGTGAGAACGCATGGGCTATTAGGGGTCCAGCGGTTTTTTACGGCTTAATTTCAATAATTGCAGTATTTCTTCTTGCGCTTGAGCTTTTTAGGGATAGAAGGGCCGCTCTTATGGCAGCTTTTTTCATGGCCATAATTCCCTGGCATATTCACTTTTCAAGGGTAGGGTGGGAACCTGCTTCATTTCTGCCCTTTCTACTATTTTCAACATATTTCTTTTTATACGGTGTTAATAATAATAAAAAAAGCCTGGTTGTCTTATCATTTGCTCTTTTCTCGCTGACAAACTATACCTATCACACGGCCCCGCTTTTTGCGTTTTTATTTTTGCTGACCCTATTTTTAACTAATATTAAATATTTCCTAAAAGACAAGAAGCTGCTATCCATATGTATATTGGTTGCTGGTGTTTTGGTAATTCCATATTTGTGGGAAGCAAGCACTGAATACCATATGCTAAAGAGAGCTAGAGGCATCTATATCTTCAGTGAAGGCTTTGGTGCAGGTACGCTCATAACATTTGCGAAAACCTACTTAAGCCACATTAGCCCTAATTTTTTATTCATATATGGTGATCCTTTTCCAAGGTACGGCGCCTGGACAGGAGGTCTGCTCCATTTGATAATGTTCCCGTTTATAGTATTTGGAATAGTAGGGCTCATATTTTCTGACTTGGAAAGAAGATATAGAATATTTCTTCTTGTATGGCTTTTAATATTCCCGCTTGCAGTGGCATTGACTAATGATTGGGGAATGCCTCATTCGGCGAGGGTTCTACCAGGCGCTCCTATATTATGCCTTTTAAGCGGCTTTGGTTTTGTGCTTGCCTATCAACATATTAAATCAGAAAAGCCAAATTCTATATATCCAAAGGCATTAGTTCTTGGAGTAATACTATTATCTCTTGTTTCGTTGGGATATTTTTCCAGGGACTACTACGGAGATTATCCAAAAAGAAGTTATCAGTTTTGGGAGTACGGAAACAAAGAGATTTTCTCTATAATTAAACCCGTTCAGCACAAATATAAGAGGGCTTGTCTGCTTAATTTAAACCTCGCAAGTCAAAAACCAATTCTTGCATACTATATGCCGGAATCTAATCTAGAGATTATCCGCGGTATCGATGATCCAAGGTGTTTGGAAAGGGGAAGCATAATAGTGCAGTCAGCACGGAAAAAAGAAATACATACAGAGCTTTCCATACTTGGAGAGGTCAAAGACCCTGACGGATATACTTTATATTTAGTGCAAGCTGTTGAGTAGTCTCAATACTCTATTAATCTGCTTAAATAATGCAATATTATTTGCAATACTTATTTAGGATTACCGTTGCCTGCGTATAGCCCATATCAATAGATTTTTGAAGGTCTTTACAGCCCGACTCCTTTTTGTCTAAGAGTACTTTTGTGTAGCCAGCGCCGTAGAATCCGAGCGGGTTTTCGGGCTCAAGATCTATAAGCATCGTAAAGTCAGAAAGCGCTCCCTGAAAGTCATCTGAGACTGCTTTGGCTCTGCCCCTTGCGTGATAGCCTTTCGCAAATCTCTTGTCTAACTCTATTGCTTTGTCAAAGTTTTCAATAGACTCAGGAAATTTCTGTAAATTGTAGTATGTTAGCCCAATGTTGTAATAGCCTAGTGAGAAATCAGGGTCAAGCTCAACTGTTTTTTGATAATCTACAAGAGCCTCTTCATATTTTTTTTGCTTAGCTTTTACATTGCCCCTGTTGTTATAGGCAATGGCGTTGTTCGGATTAAGCTCAATAGCTTTATCATAGTCGGCCTGTGCCCCTGTTAGATCCTTACTTCTATCCTTTGCATTGGCTCGGTTAAAATATGCCATAGTCAAATTAGGCTCCATCTCAATTGCCTTATCAAACTGTTTTATTGCTTCTTTGAAATTTCCTTCTTCACTTTCTGAATTTCCGAGGTTGTTATAAGCCATAGCTAATTTCGGATCAATCTCTATTGCTTTTTGATAATCGGCAATAGCGCCTTTAATATCACCTAGGTCCTTTTTAGTAGTGCCTCTGTTGTTATATGCTATAGCAAATTTAGGGTCTAAAACGATTGCCTTTGTATAATCCTCTATTGCACCTTTTTTATCCCCAATGTCGTCTTTAATATTCGCTCTTTGGTTATATGCGTTTGCCTCTTCATATTCAAGCTCAATAGCTTTATTAAAATCTGCAAGTGCGGCATCGTAATCCCCCATGTTCCCTTTTACCACAGCTCTGTTGTAGTAGGCTTCGGCTAAATTCTCATCTTTTTCAATTGCCTTATCATAATCTGAGATAGCTCCCTTCGTATCTCCAGAAAGGGCCTTGTCGTTTCCTTTGTCCACATAATTAGCCGCAGACTGAGAATGCGCCGTAATAGGAACTAAAAATAGAAACATTATTAAAATTGCGCAAATAAATTTCATAAAATTCTCCTTATGTATATGTAATATGAATTTTTAATTAGTGAAAGTATATCGGATAGATGCTAATTGCAATACTGATTTATATATTCTTTGGCTTTTTCGTA
>JBCCIH010000049.1 GCA_039028315.1 Thermodesulfobacteriota bacterium
CCGGCTATGTATCCGCCAAGCGAGCCCACTGCTTTTGATAGTGTTCCCATAACTACAGGTATGCGGTCTTCAACACCAAAATGCTCTGTAGCTCCGCTTCCTCTCTCACCAAGCACCCCCGTTGCATGCGCCTCATCCAGCATAAGGATGCATCCGTATAGCTCGGCAATCTCAACTAACACTGGTAGATCGACAAGATCCCCATCCATACTAAACACAGAATCAGTAACTATAAGCTTTCTGCACTTTTTTTCTTTATCGGATTCAAGTAATTGTCTGAGATGATTTAAATCCAAATGATTATATATTCGCACAGTGGCTCGCGATAGACGCGCGCCATCAATAATTGATGCATGGTTAAGCTCATCACTGTAAATGATGTCATCGTTGCCAACAAGGGCAGAGATTGTCCCAACATTAGCCAGATACCCGGAGCTAAATAAAATAGCAGCCTCAGTATTCTTAAACTTTGCGATCCTATCCTCAAGCTGTCGGTGAAGATCAGAACTTCCGCTCACTAATCTTGAGCCGCCTGAGCCTGTGCCGTATTTCTCAAGAGCGATTTTGGCTGCCTCAATAACCTTTGGATCAACACTTAGACCCAAGTAGCTGTTAGATCCAAGCAAAACATATTTTTTGCCGTCAATTGTAACTTCAGGGGATTGGCCACTCTCAAGCTCTGTGAGTAGTCGGTAGAGCTTATTATCATGTATTTGGGCTAGTTCTTCTTTTATCCATTCAAGAGGGTCGGTCATAGTCTTATTATGGAGCTTCCGTGGCTTTTTTGATGGAGTTGTAAGTAACTTGTACTAATTTTTTAAGGTCTTCCATTGGAATTCCTACAGGAGGCATAAGAACTACCACATTTCCAAGCGGGCGAAGCAACACTCCGTCTTCCATAGCATTATCGGCAACCTGCCAGCCCATTTTTTGCTCTGGCGCATAGGGTTCTTTGGTCTCTTTATCCTCTACAAGCTCGATTCCCACCATAAACCCTTTGTTGCGCACATTACCAACGTGTTTTAAGCCGCTAAACTCTTTTAATTCATCTTCTAAGTATTCGATCTTTTCTTTTAATTCTGATAGTGTGTTGTAGTTCTCAAAGGCCTCTAAATTGCCCATGGAGGCAGCGCACGATACCGGGTTTCCGGCATAACTGTGGCCATGAAAAAATGTTTTAAAGTCCTCATAGTCACCTAAGAAAGCATCATAAACTTCTTGGGTAGTAATAGTCGCTGATAGCGGCAAATATCCGCCGGTTAAACCCTTTCCAAGAACAAGCATATCGGGGGTTACGTCCTCATGCTCGCAAGCAAACATCTTACCCGTTCTGCCAAATCCTGTGGCTACTTCATCCAAGATTAAAAGCACATCGTGCTTATTGCATGATTCCCTTACTTTAGCTAGGTAGCCCTCTGGTGAAACAATCATACCACCCGCTGCCTGAACATATGGCTCCATTATCACAGCCGCAATTTCTTCGTGGTGTTCTGATAGAATTTTATCAAGCTCTGTGGCGCATGCCGTATCGCAAGAAGGATATGTTTTATTTAGCGGACACCTGTAGCAGTAATAAGAAGGCGCACGGTAGGACTCAAAGAGTAGCGGCTTAAAAGTTGAATGGAATAAATCAATACCACCCACTGAAACTGCGCCTAGGGTGTCTCCATGATATCCGTTCTCTAGATATACAAACTTAACTTTTTCTGGCTTGTCTTTATGTTTCCAGTACTGAAAGGCCATCTTAAGTGCAACTTCCACTGCGCTTGCCCCGTCGCCTGAATAAAATACTTTTTTTAATCCCTCAGGACAGATCTCTATTAGCTCTTTGGCAAGCTCTGCGGCCGGTGGGTTTGTAACACCCAAAAGAGTACTATGGCTAAGCTTATCTACCTGGTTTTTAATTGCGTTATCAATTTCAGGAACCTTGTGACCATGAATATTAACCCAGAGTGAGGACACTCCGTCTATATACTTATTTCCTTCAGAGTCGATCAGATAGGCCCCTTCGCCGCCTTCAATAACAACTGGGTCCTTTTCCTCATACTCTTTCATCTGCGTAAATGGGTGCCAGATGAATTCTTTATCATATGAACCTAATTTTTTTGTTCTATCAGACATGGTTCTATTTGAAATTCGAAGTTAGGATAAGTTTAATACAATATGAGGTGAGTACAATTAGTTCACGTCGGTTCTTACCGGCATCTCTAGGTCATCCAGCATACGAAGATCCTCTTCCGGAGTTCTGCCTGGTGTTGTTAGATAGTTGCCAAGAATCATTGCATTTGCACCTGCAACAAGACCCATTGCCTGAAGATCTCTGAGGGTTACTTCTCTTCCGCCCGCTGTCATAAGGATCTTATCAGGAAGGATCAATCTGAAAATTGAAATGGTTCTTACAGCTTCAAAAGGAGAGACGGTCTCCATTTTTTCAAACGGAGTTCCCGGGCGTGGGTTAATGAAATTTATAGGTACCCAGCTTGGGCCAAGCTCTCTTAGCTCAAAGGCAAGCTCAAGTCTTTGTCTAACTGTTTCTCCCATCCCTAATATTCCGCCGCAGCAAAGGTTCATACCTACTTCTTTAACTAGTTCAGCTGTTTTGTATCTATCCTCGTAGCTGTGGGTACTGCAAACTTTTGGGAAAAAGCTCTTACAAGTTTCTAGATTGTGGTTATAGCGCCATACGCCATGTTCTTTTAGTTCGTATGCCTGTTCTTCTTTCAAATCACCAAGGGAGCAGCCGATTTTAAGATTAGTCTCTTCACGTAAGAGGTCAACAGCTTCAAGAACTTGTTTAAAAATCCTAGGTGTAGGTCCTTTGGCGCTTATTACGATGCAAAAGTCCATAGCTCCCATTTTCTCTGACTGCTTGGCTGCTAAAAGTATTTTTTCCTTTGCCATTAGCGGATGAGCAGTTACTTCAGTATCAAAATGAGCTGATTGCGAGCAAAATGAGCAGTCTTCAGGACAATTACCGGTCTGAGCGCTGATGATTGAGCGCAGGAATACTCCATCGCCCTTGTATTTTAAAGTAACTTTTCTCGCAAGTGAAATAAGATCAGGAACCTCAGCCTTTGAAAGCTCTGTAAGTGCTAGCGCTTCTTCAAATGTAATTGGTTCTTCTTTGTTTAAAAGTTTGTCAGAAAGCGTATTTAGTAATGAAATGACAATCCTCCGTAGTGCATCGTAAAAGCCTTTTTAGATTACTTTAACCAATATTATTGTCAATAATATTTAACATAGAGAGCATCAGGGAAAACAGATATGGCCTTTTGTATTTAAATTGTATAATCTTTTTCTACAAGACGCACAAGGGGGTTTTGATATTGGCTACTAGACTTAGGAAATACGGACTTTTTATAAACGGTAAAGAGGTTAGCGCTAAAGGCGGCAAGACCTATATAAGAGAAAATCCTGCCACTGAGGAGCCCTTTGCCCAGATAGCAGAAGCTCAAAAGCAAGACGTTGATAAGGCTGTTAAGGCCGCAGGCAAAGCGTTTGAGAGTTGGTCAAAGCTGCCGGTATCAGTGCGAGTAAAACACGTTCTGAACATAGCCCAGGCACTTGATAAAAACAAAGAGAAAATTGCCCTGACAAATACCCTTGAGACTGGTAAGCCTATAAGAGAAAGCAGGCTTGTGGAAGTCGGCGGCAGCATTAGAACTCTTGAGTATTACTGCGGAATCAGCGGAGAGCTTAACGGCGAGAGTATAAATGTATCAGATTCACAGCTCACTGTAACCATAAGAGAACCTATCGGGGTCGTAGGCCACATAATCCCTTGGAATTTCCCGCTTCTCTTGTCATTTTGGAAAATTGCACCTGCTCTTATCGCAGGCTGTACAATTGTGCTAAAACCGGCTGAGCATACGCCTTGCGGCATTTTAGAAGTGGCTAAACTTTGCTCTAAAGCAGGGCTGCCAGATGGAGTGCTCAATGTCATTCCTGGTGATGGCGCAGTAGCTGGGCAAGCTTTGGTTGAGCACCCCGGCGTAGCAAAAGTCGCATTCACAGGCTCCACTGAAGTCGGAAAGATTGTTATGAAAACTGCGGCTGACAATATAAAGAGAGTATCTCTTGAACTTGGCGGCAAAGCGCCATGCGTTGTATTTGATGATGTGAATATAGAAAATTGTATTGAAGCTACACTTAGAGGCGGGTTTTTCAATCAGGGAGAGAACTGCACAGCTGTTACAAGGCTATTACTTCACGAGAACATATACGATAAATTTCTGCGGTCATTCCTTAAAAGGGTTAGAAAAATCCGCATGGGAGATCCGCTTAAAGATACCACTGAGATTGCCTCAGTTATTTCCTCAGAGCATTTTGAGAGCATCAACAATTATATAAAGAAAGCTAAAAAAGAGGGCGGAAGGGTGGTTGCAGGCGGAAAAAGGCCAAGTAAATACAAAAAGGGCTATTTTATAGAGCCCACTGTGATTACAAATGTTGATTCTAAAGCAACCATAGCTTGTGAGGAGATATTTGGCCCAGTTGTGGCCGTAATACCATTTAAAACCGAAGAAGAAGCAATAAATATCGCAAATGATACCGTATACGGTCTTGCTGGCGGCGTATGGACTCAGGACTTAAATAGAGCCCTTAGGGTAGCTAAGAGAATAAACGCTGGTTATTTATGGGTAAATACATACGGCGGCATTATACCAGAGACGCCATACGGCGGGTTCAAACAAAGCGGCATAGGTAAAGAGCTCGGAAAAGATGGGCTCAATATGTATCTTGAGTCAAAAACTGTAAATATATTTATAGGGGAGAAAATACCGCCTTTTTATAAAGGCTAGTATTACGGAAGGTTAGTATATCCCATTAGATAGCGGTCGCACTCACGAGCAGCTTCACGTCCTTCATTTATGGCCCATACTATTAGACTTTGTCCGCGCCTAGCATCGCCTGCTGCGAATACACCCTGCACACTTGTCATATATTTGCCGTATTCAGCTTTGGCATTGGAGCGTTCATCTTTCTCTATATTCAGCTGATCTAAAACCGTTTCTTCAGGACCTAGGAAGCCAAGAGCCAAAAACACTTTATCAGCTTGCCAAACCTCTTCTGAGCCTGGGACTTCTTTAAATGATGGTCGTCCGTTGTCACCTTGCTGCCATTCAATCTTTACCGTATGGAGCTCCTTAACGTTGCCATCATCGTCGCCGACGAACTTAGTAGTAAGAACCTGGTATTTCCTGGGGTCTTCACCGAAAACTGCCATTGCTTCTTCCTGGCCGTAGCTAAGTGTGTAGACCTTTGGCCACTGCGGCCATGGATTATCAGCTGCCCGCTCTGATGGAGGCATTGGCAGGATTTCAAACTGCAGTAGGCTCTTACAGCCGTGGCGCATTGAAGTGGCAACACAGTCTGTTCCTGTGTCTCCTCCGCCAAGAACTATTACATTCTGATCTTTTGCAGATATATAGTTTCCGTCTTCAAGATTGCTGTCTAATAAGCTTTTAGTATTGGCTCTAAGAAATTCCATAGCAAAATGAATTCCTTTAAGTTCTCTTCCTTCTATCGGAAGGTCGCGCGGTTTAGTTGCGCCAGTGCAAATAACAACAGCATCAAAATCATCAATTAGTTTTTGTGAAGGGTAATCTTTTCCAATCTCTGTATTGGTTACAAATGTTATACCCTCTTCTTCAAGCAGCTTAACCCTTCGTTCCACCACAGACTTATCCAGATGGGGGTTTGGAATGCCGTACATTAAGAGCCCGCCTATTCTATCGTCTCGCTCATATACTGTGACTGTGTGTCCGGCTTTATTAAGCTGTGCCGCGCATGAAAGCCCAGCTGGTCCGGAACCTACAATGGCAACAGTTTTTCCAGTCCTGACTTCTGGTGGCTCGGCAATAACCCATCCCTCTTCAAACCCTTTATCTATAATTGTGCATTCTATATTTTTAATTGTTACGGCCGGCTCGTTTATCCCTAGCACACATGAGCCCTCGCAAGGAGCGGGACATACTCTACCTGTAAACTCAGGGAAATTGTTGGTCTTATGCAGACGGTCTAGCGCCTCTCTCCATAGCCCTTTAAAAACAAGATCATTCCATTCGGGAATTAGGTTGTTTATAGGACATCCGGATGTTAATCCCTCCAGCATATCTCCTGTTTGGCAAAACGGGATCCCACAATCCATACATCTTGAGCCCTGAACTTTTAATTTCTTCTCGGGCAGGTGCTTGTGAAATTCCTTCCAATCTTTAATACGCTCTGAGGGAGAACGGTCGGGTTCTAGTTCTCTATCATGCTGCATAAATCCAGTGGGATCACCCATTGTACTTCCTCCAAATCACTATCGCATTCTCGTTTATGTTCATATTTTTCTATTATTGTTAACAAAGAGGAAACTAATTACCACTGACGCGGGCAAGATCACTCTTATTTTCTTCAAAAGCTGCCATAAGAGCTTCATCTCCGCTAAGCCCCTTCTGTTCTACTCTTTCAATGGCCCCTAACATTCGTTTATAGTCTTTTGGCATTACTTTTACAAATTTTTCTTCTATATTACTCCAGTTTGAAAGAACTTCTTTTCCTCTTTCACTTCCGGTGTATTCAACATGATTCTTAATCATATCTCTAACTTCCTGAGCATCATCTGAGCTCATAGGCTCAAGATCAACCATCTCTTGATTGCAGCGAATTGAGAAATCGCCTTCTACGTCTAATACGTAAGCAACTCCTCCAGACATACCGGCCGCAAAGTTTCTTCCTGTGCTTCCAAGCACCACTACCCTGCCGCCTGTCATATATTCACAGCCATGGTCACCAACGCCCTCTACTACGGTTTTCACTCCGCTGTTTCTAACACAGAACCTCTCTCCTGCAAGACCTCTAATATATGCCTCACCACCGGTTGCGCCGTAGAACGCAACGTTTCCGATAATTATATTCTCTTCTGCAACAAACGTAGACTGCTTTGGCGGATAAACAATTATTTTCCCTCCTGAAAGACCCTTTCCTATGTAGTCGTTGGAATCGCCTTCCAAAATCAATGTCATATATCTAGGCACAAATGCACCAAAGCTCTGCCCTGCTGAACCATTGAAGTGAAGCCTAACTGTTTCCTCAGGCAGTCCGTCGGCACCGTACTTTTTCGTAAGCTCGCTTCCTAAAATTGTTCCTACGGTGCGGTCTATATTTTTAATAGGGACAATTGCCTCAATAGGCTCCGCATTTTCAAGTGTCGGTTTACATATATCTAATAGGACTTTGTTATCTAGCACTTCTTCAAGACCATGGTCCTGCTCTATCATGGAATACCTGCCGTAATCACTTGGAACATCAGGCTGATAAATCACATCCGACATGTTCACTCCTTTAGCTTTCCAATGGTCAATGACTTCTCTCATTTCAAGCTTATCAGTTCGGCCTATCATCTCGTTTATGGTCCTAAAACCAAGCTCTGCCATAAGTTCTCTAATTTCCTGGGCAATAAAATGCATGAAATTAACTACATGAGTCGGATCGCCCATAAATTTTTTGCGAAGCTCCGGGTTTTGCGTAGCCACACCCACCGGGCAAGTGTCTAAGTGACACACGCGCATCATAATACAGCCTAAAATAATAAGCGGCGCTGTTGAAAATCCATACTCTTCTGCCCCTAAAAGAGCCGCTATAACCACGTCGCGTCCGGTTTTCATCTGGCCGTCAGTCTCAAGTACAACCCTGCTTCTAAGGTTATTTATAAGTAGTGTTTGATGAGTCTCTGCAAGTCCAAGCTCCCAAGGAAGCCCTGCGTGCTGAATGCTACTCTGAGGAGATGCTCCGGTCCCGCCGTCATATCCGCTTATCAGAATTACATCCGCATGACCTTTTGCCACACCAGCGGCAATTGTGCCTACACCTACTTCAGAGACGAGCTTTACATTAATGCGTGCATTTTGATTTGCGTTCTTTAAATCGTGTATTAGCTCAGCCAGATCCTCGATAGAATAGATATCGTGATGAGGCGGAGGTGAAATAAGACCCACTCCCGGCGTTGAAAGCCTAACTTTTGCAATCCAGGGGTATACTTTTCTGCCAGGCAGCTGGCCGCCCTCTCCTGGTTTTGCGCCCTGAGCTATTTTAATTTGAATTTCTTCTGCGTTGACTAAATATTCGCCAGTTACTCCAAAGCGTCCGGAGGCAACCTGTTTAATTGAACTTCTTCTTAAATCCCCATTATCATCCGGGATGTTTCTATCCGTGTCCTCTCCGCCCTCGCCGGTGTTGCTCTTACCGCCGATTCTGTTCATAGCTATAGCCAGGCTCTCATGGGCCTCTTGGCTTATTGCTCCGTAGGACATAGCGCCTGTTTTAAAGCGCTTGCATATTGACTCAACCGACTCTACTTCATCAAGTGGAATAGGGTCATTATCAGTTTTTAGCTCTAGCAGACCCCTTAGGGTTGCGAGTTGTTTAGATTCATCCGTTACAAGATCTGAGAATTTCTTAAACTCTTGATAGTTATTTGTTCTGCATGCGCGCTGTAGCATGTGGACTGATTTTGGGTTAAATGCGTGATGCTCACCGCCCGGGCGCCATTGATAAAGTCCGCCCTCATCAAGAGTCTCCGGAACCACGTCGCGCTCCGGATAGGCTGTGTCATAGCGCATTTTTATCTCTTGAGTAATTACATCTATACCTGCGCCCTTAATCCTGGTCGGCGTCCAGGTGAAATATTTATCAATAAAGTCATGGTTTAGCCCAATTGCTTCAAATATTTGAGCACCGTGGTAGCTCTGAATTGCTGAGATGCCAATTTTGGACATCGTTTTTACCACGCCCTTAACTACGCTCTTGTTGTAGTTGATTATCGCCTTTTGTTTTTCAATACCGCCAAGCATACCCTCATCAATCATGTCTTCTATGGTTTCATAGGCAAGATAAGGATTAATTGCACTTATGCCGTATCCAATAAGCAGTGCAAAATGATGAACCTCTCTTGGCTCAGCTGATTCGAGCACTAAACCAACCTTCATCCTGTTACCGTTTCTGATTAAGTGGTGATGAAGACCGGCCGTTGCCAATAGTGCGGGTATTGGTGCGTTTTCCTTATTAAAGCCTCGGTCAGAGAGAATTAAGATGTTAGCTCCGTTTGATATTGCCTTGTCAGCGCTGTCAAAAAGTTCCTCTAGCGCACTCTCAAGCCCGGTGCTTCCATCTGCAATTTTAAACAGTATTGGAAGAGTCTCAGATTTAAAGTTGCCGCTATCAAGACTCTTTATCTTATTTAGATCCTGATTTGTTAACACAGGATCATTAAGTCTTATCTTCCTGCAGTTCAGTGGAGAAGGGTTTAAGATATTAGGCTCTGGCCCAAGAGTCATCTGGGTGGCGGTAATAAGCTCTTCTCTAATAGAGTCAATCGCAGGGTTAGTTACTTGTGCAAATAGCTGTTTGAAATATTCATAGAGCAGCCTAGGCTTGCTTGATAAAATAGCTATAGGAGTGTCTTTGCCCATTGATCCTATTGGTTCTACAGCATTGTTTGCCATAGGGCCAATTAAAACCCTTAGGTCTTCAAAAGTATATCCAAAAGCCCTTTGTCTAAGTAGAACTTTTTCATGATCTGACGGGTACTCACTCTCTGAATCAGATGCTTCGATATCGTCGATTGAAACTAAATTCTCGTTCAGCCATTCTCTATATGGCAGCTCTTTTGATAGTTTTTCCTTTAACTCTTGGTCTTCAACAATTCTGCCTTCTTCAGTGTCAATTAGAAACATCCTGCCAGGCTGAAGTCTTCCTTTTTGAAGCACCATCTCAGCAGGAACATCAAGTACTCCTACCTCAGAGCCCATAATTACCATATCGTCTTTTGTAACGTAGTAGCGTGAAGGTCTTAAGCCGTTTCTGTCCAGAATTGCACCAACTTTTGTTCCATCTGTAAAACCTATAGATGCCGGGCCGTCCCAAGGCTCCATCATACAGCTGTGATATTCGTAAAAGGCTTTTTTCTCATCACTCATGGTTGTGTGGTTTGACCATGGCTCCGGTATCATCATCATTACTGCATGCTCAATCGGGCGACCGGCGAGATACAAAAATTCAACACAGTTATCAAAGTTGCCGGAGTCACTGCCGTCGGGTGAGATTATAGGGAATGTCTTTTGAAGGTCTTCCCCAAAAACATCGGATGAAAATACCCCTTGTCTGGCATGCATCCAGTTGATATTGCCCCTCATTGTATTGATCTCACCGTTATGAACTATATAACGGTAGGGGTGAGAGCGATCCCAGCTAGGAAATGTATTAGTGCTAAAGCGAGAATGAACAAGCGCTATAGCAGATTCCATATCTGGATCATTTAAATCTGGATAGAATTTATCTAACTGCCATGTTGTTAACATTCCTTTATAAATTGTAGTTTTGCATGAGAGGCTTGCTATGTAGAAGAAATCCCCTCCTTTCATGCCTGAGAGTTTGATCTCATTTAAAGCTCTTTTTTGAACCACAAAGAGCTTACGCTCAAAATGCATCTGATCGCTTATTTGTGGTCCGGGTTTAATAAAAACCTGTTTTATAAAGGGCTCACAGGAAATTGCTGTATTTCCTAATGATTCATTATCAGTCGGAACATTTCGCCAGCCTAGAGGCTCTAAGCCTTCTTCTTGTAGTATCTTTTCAAAGGTTTTGGCGCACTCTCTTCTTTCCTCCGGATTTTGAGTAAAGAATATAGTTCCTACTCCGTAATTATCGTCTGATGGAAGTGCTATATCTATATCATTGCATACCTTTGTAAAAAATTTATGAGGTATTTGTATAAGAATCCCGGCGCCGTCACCGGTATTAGCTTCACATCCGCATGCGCCACGGTGTTCTAGATTTAAAAGCACCTCAATGGCGTTACGTACTATTTTATTCGATTTTTCGCCTTTTATATTGACCACAAACCCCATACCACAAGAGTCATGCTCAAAACTAGGGTCATAAAGACCCTGTTTAGGCGGATATCCCACAGGCTTCATAA
Source organism: Thermodesulfobacteriota bacterium (assembly GCA_039028315.1). Lineage (NCBI taxonomy): Bacteria > Pseudomonadati > Thermodesulfobacteriota > Thermodesulfobacteriota bacterium. Next base: position 10,967 of record JBCCIH010000049.1, read on the forward strand.
AAACACCTTCCTAAAAATTATTAACAATTGAAGTAATTTTATTGATTACTTTAGAGGATTGACCCATAAAAAGCGGCCAACTGACCCATCATAAATTTAAGTTGAAACAGGCTACAAGTCAACTCGAGAAGCTTTTTGTCAACCCTAACAGTAGTATTTTAACATAAAAAGGCCCTTTTGCACATTTGTATCGGCTTATCAGCCTTTGTAGAGGTTGGTAATAGGAAAACGTCTGTCTTTTCCAAAGGCTCGGGCGGTAATTTTAACTCCCGGAGGGGCTTGTCTTCTCTTATATTCGTTTTGGTCAACCATTTTGATGATTCTCTTGACCATAGACATCTTAAATCCCTGCTCTACTATCTCATCTGCGCTTAAATCATCCTCTACATATGCTTTTAATATCGGATCCAGCACCTCATAGGGCGGAAGAGAGTCAGTATCCTGCTGATCAGGCCTAAGCTCTGCTGAAGGAGGCTTTGTCAATATGGATTTTGGTATTATCTGCTCACCGTTTGATTTGTTAAAATAGCGTGCGAGCTCATATACTAGAAGTTTGGGTACGTCTTTAATTACAGCAAACCCGCCTGCCATATCTCCGTAAAGCGTACAGTACCCAACACTCATCTCACTCTTATTACCTGTAGTTAGTATGAGCCAGCCAAACTTGTTTGAAAGCGCCATAAGTATATTCCCTCTTATGCGCGCCTGTAGGTTTTCTTCTGTTATATCAGGTTTTTTCCCTGCAAAAATAGTCGAGAAAGTCTCCTCATAAGATTTAAATGAATTTTCAATTGGGATATTAATCAGCTCAATGCCAAGATTCTTAGCTAATTTCTCAGAATCCGTTACGCTTCCCTTGGAACTATATTTAGAAGGCATTGAAACTCCGTAGACATTGTGCTTTCCAAGAGCTTGTACTGCAACAGCCGCGACAACTGCGGAATCTATGCCGCCGCTAAGCCCTATTGCAACTTTTTTAAAACCGTTTTTAGTCACATAATCCTTAGTACCCATAACAAGGGCTTTCAAGATTTCTTCCTCATTTTCACTAAAACTCTCAATCCGCTTTTTTAATACCGGTTTTGTTTTTCGTTTCATACCATTTGCAATTTCTATGACCTCTGCCCTTTCAGAATGCATCACAAGCGCATGTCGTTCCTTGCGTCTTCTTGGGTCATGAATTCTTGAGCGAAAAACCCTATTTACATTTATATCCGCTATTAGAAGGTCTTCCTCAAAAGACTTGGCTCTAGCTATAATATCGCCTGACTCTCCAATTACTACGCTGTGTCCG
>JBCCIH010000050.1 GCA_039028315.1 Thermodesulfobacteriota bacterium
TAGGAGCACGTTTCTCAAAAGCCCCCTTCTTTTAGTCCGTTTAATTGGACTTCCCTTAAATAGATCACTAAATTCTTTGGGGCTTAAAGATGACAGAATCTCTAAATCAGGATTATAGAGCTCTTGTCTGGGCATAAATTCATGCTGTGATGTATGCGGCGCACGGGTGTTCCATGGACAAACGTCTTGGCAGATATCACAGCCGTAGATATTGTTTTCTATCCCGTCTCTAAGCACAGTAGGAATTGCACCCTTTAATTCAATAGTTAGATACGAGATGCACTGCGTTGAATCGACAACATAGGGCTTAACTATTGCATCAGTAGGACATGCATCAATACATCTAGTGCATGTGCCGCACCTATCGGGCACAGGCGTGTCGTATTCAAGCTCAAAATCAATTATGATCTCTCCCAAAACAGTCCATGATCCGATTTCCTGGTTAATAACACATGTGTTCTTTCCAACCCAGCCAACGCCGGCATATTTACCATATGTCCTCTCCAAGACAGGTCCTGTATCCACATAAACCTTGGAGTTAACTTTTTCTTTTGATTCAGCGCGGATAAAATCCATTAGCAGATTTAGTTTTTTTAAGAGAATGTCATGATAGTCATCACCCCAAGCGTAACGGGAGATCCAGCCCTTTTTTTTATCTGCAAGTTCGGTTGAATATGGATTGTCCGTATTATAGTTTAAGACGCATGAAATAACTGATCTTGCCCCGGGCAGAACTTTGGTTATATCCTCTCTTTTTTCCTGGTTTCTCTCCATATAGCCCATCTCTCCTGAAAACCCGCTTTTTAGCCACTCTTTATAGAACTGGTTCTCTGGGAATTGGCCGACAGGAGATACACCAACAAGATCAAAGCCGATATCTAGGGCTTTGTTCTTAATAGACTTTGTAAAAGAGACTATGTCCATAGAATGCTATTTTATCATATGGGAGAGCAGTGAATCCGAAATCGGTGGTTAAGTGATACTATTCAGACCAACCGTCTGGATATTTCTTGGATTTGATTATCAGCTCTGCAATCTCCTCCACCGCTCCGCTGCCTTTGTTATAGGCAGCATAATAAGAATGCGCCTTAACCTCTAGAGGGGCTTCAGAAGTGGCTGCTGAGAAAGAAGCTTTTTTCATTATTACTAAATCTTCCTGGTCTCTGCAAATAAGGGCTATCTGGGTGTCTTGAAGTGAAAATTCCGATTTCATTTTTGCATAAAAGTCAGACTTTTCTAAAACAGATTGGTGAAGCTCAATTCCCATTTTCTCAGCTACTGATGATATTTCTTGTGATTTGAGCGCTGAAAAGGCAACACACTCAACCCCCTCATCTCTGAGTACGGATATAGTAGAGCCGTTTAGCCCTAATGATGTCGAAGGGGCTTTACCGTTTTCACTAAACCCGTCGGCGTTGACTAACACAAGCCTAATAGGGCTTAGCTCCTTTACAAGATCTGATCTTAGTTTCTGAAACATAGCTTTGAGCCTTTGAATCGATTAGCAGTTTAAGTGCAAATAAGACTTTATTCAAGCTGGCCTTACTTACTTTAACCGTATATCCATATTCTCATGATACTAATACTGCATATAAAGTTCCTTACTTTAAACCCACTTGGAACAATGTATAATCTAAGCCGCCATGTCGAAACAAAGCTCAGGGTTTAAGCTCTCTTCAATACCAATAGTTAATCTGACGCTCATATCCTTAAATATAGTCATATTCATTCACGAACTCTCGCTCGGTGAGAACTTAAACACATTTATTCAAGAATATGCCCTTATACCAGCTGTAGTGTTTTCGCTGTCAGCAGAAATAGGAATAACTGAGAGGCTGTTTCCACTTGTGTCATCTATTTTTATTCATGGAGACTGGGTCCATCTGATCGGCAATCTGATATTCCTATATATTTTCGGAAGCAGAGTGGAAATTAAGATGGGACATTTGAAGTATCTGGTCTTTTACATTCTTTGCGGATTCGCAGCTGGACTGTTTCATGTGCTGACAAACCTTGGATCAATAGTGCCTTTACTTGGAGCAAGCGGCGCGATCTCTGGTGTGCTGGGAGCCTATATCACCTTTTTCCCAATATCTGAGTTTAGAAACCCTGTTCCAATTTTGTTTTTAAGAAATATAAGATTTATCCCGGCAGCGGCAATTATATTTTTATGGTTGGTTATTCAGTTCTTAAATGGCATTGAAACCATAGGGCAATCAGCCAACAGCGGAGGAATTGCATTTTGGGCCCACATAGGCGGATTTGTTGCAGGCCTGATTCTGGCACGTTTCTTTCATAAAGATAATATGGATAGGTATGATTTTAATCAAAGACGAAAACGTGACTATCATTAATTAATGGCAACAACATAGAGGAGTAAGCAAAAGATGGTTCAGCCAAAAATCAAAAAAGGCAAAAAGCTCGCAATTTTAGTCGGCGGAGGCCCGGCGCCAGGTATTAACGGTGTTATTAGCGCAGCCACTATAGAAGCTATAAACCAAGGGATAGAAGTAATTGGCATAAGAGACGGCTTTAGGTGGATAAGCCAAGGGGACACTGATCATGTAGAAGAGCTTACAATAGGCAAAACCTCTAGGATTCACAACACCGGCGGCTCAAGAATAGGTATATCTAGAACAAACCCATTTTCAGTTCCAAACGGCTTAAAAAATACAATTGCATGCTTAAAGAAGTTGCAGGTTAAGTATCTGATCACTATTGGCGGGGATGGAACCCTTTATCTCGCAAGCAGGCTCGCAAAGGAATTAAAAGGGAAAATACAGATTGCACATGCACCTAAAACTATAGACAACAATATGCCGCTTCCGGGCTACATACCTACCTTTGGATTTGAGACCGCACGGCATATCGGAACAGAACTGGTACACCATCTCATGGAAGATGCCAAGACAACCAGAAGATGGTATTTCGTAGTAACTATGGGCAGAAAGACAGGTCATCTTGCTCTTGGCATAGGAAAAGCATCTGGAGCAACTCTAACTATAATCCCGGAGGAATTTAAAAAGAAGAAGAAAATATCTCTTCACGATATTATCAAAATTCTTGAGGGAGCGGTTATAAAAAGAAAGCTAATGGGCAGGGAGGACGGAGTAGCTATATTGGCAGAGGGCATAACAGACAGACTGGATGAGAATGAGCTTAAAAACCTAACTGACCTAACTATGGACGAGCATGGGAGAATAAGGCTCTCTGAAGTAGATCTCGGACAAGTGCTCAAGAATGAGACCACAAAAGCGCTTAAAGAAAAGGGTGTTGAGGCAAGACTAGTAGATACAAGCATCGGCTATGAGCTAAGATCGGCTCCTCCAATACCTTTTGATGCAAGTTATACAAGAAACCTTGGATACAGCACAGTGAAGTTTCTCCTTGGAGGGGGCTCTGGCGCACTTATCAGTATTCAAAAAGGCAAAAAGGTTCCAATCCCATTTGAGAAAGTCATAAATCCGAAAACTAACAGCACAGACATAAGGTTTGTAGATGTTAACACTGAATCCTTTGAAGTTGCACAAAAGTATATGATCAAGCTGACAAAAGAAGATCTTGAAGATAAAAAAGAGCTTAAAAACTTAGCTTCTTTGACTAATATGAAGCCAGCTCAGTTTAAAGAGTATTTTAGTACCATATGATACAAAGTTGGCATATTTTAAGGTAAATACTTAAGATTTAGGCCAAAATCATTGACTTCTATGCCAAATTATGATACAAAATGGTCAATGTTTTATAGGTATTTTCTAACTTTAGCTGCCTTTTCGCTGCTCTTCGCTGTAGGATGCGGCAACAAACAACATTCCCCAAATACGTCTCAGACAACAATGCCGGGAATCTACACCGGTGACGACTCCGACATAAAAATGGTTGACGGGGACAGTGACTATTATAATAAAAACTACAGGGCTCAGGAAAACATTAAGCCCAGCTTCTTTTTCTTAAATCCTCATATCCAAGCCTGGAAAACCTATTATGCATTTGAGGAAATTTTTATTTCATTGCCTGATGTAGCCCCGGAGGATGAGAAGGAAATACCCGTAGTGCTAAATGAGCGGGTTATGCACTACATGAACTATTTCCAAAACCGTGGACGAAGATCATTTAGCATATGGCTTGCCAGATCAGGGAAATACATCCCCAACATGAGGAAAATTCTCCAAGAAAGGGGAATGCCCACCGATTTAGTCTATCTTTCAATGATAGAGAGCGGATTTAATGTAAAGGCAAGATCACATGCTGCAGCGGTTGGACCATGGCAGTTTATCAAACCCACAGCCAAAAGATACGGCCTAAGGGTTGATTCCTGGGTGGACGAGCGCATGGATCCTAAGAAATCCACAGAGGCAGCGGCCAACTACTTAAGCGATCTCTACGCGATGTTCCAAAACTGGGAACTTGCTGCGGCGGGTTATAACTGCGGTGAAGACAGGGTTCAAAATGCAATAGATAAATATCAGATAAATGATTTCTGGCAGATTTCAGAGTTTACTCTTCCAAGAGAAACAAAAAACTATGTCCCTAAGCTAATGGCAGCACTAATAATAGCCAAGGATCCTGCGAAATACGGCTTTGTAGGTATCAAATATCATGAGCCTGTACCTTATGAGACTGTAAGAGTTGCCCCTCAGAAAAAGCTCAGTGATATTGCAAGAGTTTTAGGAGTGAGCTCAACTAAACTTGTAGAGCTAAACCCATCTCTGATACACAAAGCAACACCTCCTGGTGGCCCATATCCTATACATGTTCCAGTGGGATATGCCTCTATAGCTAATCAAAAGAGCCAGCAAATTGCGTCACTGACAAATGTTAATCCAAACATTGCCAAGAGAAGCGGCACTTTTAGGTACAAAGTGAGGCGCGGAGACACACTTGGCGGAATAGCCAGAAAATACAGAACCAGCGTCTCTAAGATAAAAAGGACTAACGGGCTTAAGAGCAACACAATCAGGGTTGGACAAAGGTTAAAAATTCCTGGGAAATCGGCGCCCGCATATAGAGCATCATCTAAGAACAAACTGCATACTGCTAAATATAAAGTTAAAAGAGGCGACACCATTGGAGCTATCGCTGCAAGGCATAGAGTTAGCTCATCAGATATAAGACGCGCAAACAATATTAAAGGCTCACTAATTAGAACTGGAGATGTATTAACAATTCCAGGGGCTTCAGGACGCTACTACGGCGACGATACAAGCGCTAAGAAAACTACCAGGACAGTAAAATATAAAGTTAAATCTGGCGACACACTTGGTGGAATCGCAGGTAGGCACAGAGTTAGCGTATCTACAATTAGAAGAGCAAACGGAATTAAGGGATCAAATATAAGAGCAGGACAGACGCTTAAAATCCCACAAATCACAAGTACAACATATGCAAGCTCTGGAAGTAAATCTAAGGGCACGAAAACGAAAAGCAACGGCAGCTATAAATATAGGGTGAAATCCGGCGACACACTTGGCGGAATAGCTCAGAAGCACGGTGTTAGACTTTCATCACTTAAGAGCGCAAATAACATTAAGGGCTCTAACATTAGAAAAGGCCAGCTGCTAACGATACCAGGATCAAACGGCTCTTACTCAAAATCGAGCTCTTCAAGTTCAAAGCCTAGTAAATACAAAGTTAGATCAGGTGATACACTGGGCGGCATCGCCGAGAAGCACAGAGTAAAACTAGCATCACTTAAGAGTGCAAATAATATAAAGGGCTCATCTATAAGAACTGGCCAGGTACTTGTAATACCCAACGGCAACTATAGCGCTAAGAGCTCATCAGGTAGTGGCCCGATGAGCTACAAAGTTAAATCAGGTGATACCCTCTGGGAAATAGCGAACAAGCACAACACAACTGTTGCAAAGATTAAAAAGTGGAATAATTTAAAATCTAACAGCTTAACTCCAGGTAAAAAGCTGACCATTTATAAGTAATCCAAGTATCCTATTTAAAATTACATACTTTCTATCTCATGGATAATATTTTAATTAACCTAAAAAATTCCTATGCCGAAAAAAGACCTGCAATTATAGAGCGTCTGGGGGAATTTAAAAAAATTATTTCCCACGCTGACGATTACAAAATCTTTGAAGAGCTCGCATTTTGTATTTGCACCGCTGGGGCCAGTGCAAAGATGGGTCTTAATTCGGTAGATGCGATGAGGAATATCCTGCCAAGTGCCAGTCTAAAAAGACTTCAGAAAAAATTAGACGGAGTTCACAGGTTTCCAAACGCCAGGCCTCGCTATATTGTGCATACAAGAGAGTATCTAAAAAATGAGCACGACTTTAAATTAAAAGAACTTATTCTATCTTTTAACAACCCTTTAGAACTAAGAGACTTTTTTGCAAAGAACAAAGACATAAAGGGAATCGGATATAAGGAATCAAGCCACTTCTTAAGAAACATAGGTTTTTCAGGTTACGCAATATTAGACAAGCATATACTCAATACTCTTTATGAATTGAGAGTTATTAAAGATCCAAAACCACCCACTACCAGAGACAAGTATTTAGAAATTGAAAACAGGCTCAAAAAATTTGCAGACAGGGTCAATATAGACTTTGATGAGCTGGATCTGCTTTTATGGAGCGAGAAAACTGGTCAAATTTTAAAGTAATTTTTTTAGCCACCGGTTCTGAATTCAGGGTAGAGCATCATGCCTCCGTCCACATAAAGCACATCACCCGTAATATAATCTGACTCATCAGAGGCAAGCCAAACACAGGCTTTAGCTACGTCCTCTACCTCCCCTATTCTTCCAAATGGAACAAGTTTTAAAAGCCCCTCCATCCCTTCTGGTGTATCCCAGACTGATTTATTTATATCTGTTTTGATAGCGCCGGGAGAAACAGCGTTAACTCTTATTTTCTGAGGTGCAAGCTCTTGAGCGATACTTTTCATAAACATTTTCACCCCACCCTTTGCAGCCGCATAGTTAACATGTCCTGCCCACGGGATAGCGTCATGCACAGAGGATATGCAGATAATCTTGCCCAATGCACAAGACAGCTCTGCAACCATGCCACGCTTTAGAAATTCTCTGACCGCTTCTCTTGAACAGATAAACTGCCCAGTAAGATCAACTGCAATTGCAGCGTTCCACTGCTCAAGAGTCATCTCATGAAAAGGGACATCTTTTTGCACACCTGCATTATTTACAAGAATGTCGATGCTGCCAAAGTGCTTTATCATTTGAGCGAACATCTCCTGCACTTCATACTCGCTGCTAACGTCTGCCTGAAGCGCAATTGCCGTTCCGCCTGCATCTTCGATCTCTTTAACCACCTCACGGGCTTTATCACCGCCGGCTCTAAAATTAATTACAACACTCGCCCCGGCCTTAGCCATAGCGACGGCAATTGCTTTACCTATACCGCTGCTGGCACCCGTTATAAGCGCTCTTTGACCTTTCAGAACTCCGTCTTGATTAGCCATATCTAAGCCTCCGCTTTATAAGAGTTATTAGCATTTAATGATAAATAGAGGATATGAATATAATGTGAAGAAAATATTCAAAATAATGCTTAAACAGCTGTTTTAGACTTACGTTCTCTTAGGCTTTCAATAATCACATAGAAAACAGGAACTACGATCAAACTAAGAAGGGTCGAAACGATCATTCCGCCAAACACTGCAGTTCCAAGAGAGTGCCTGCTGTTGGCTCCAGCTCCGCTAGCTATAACAAGTGGGAACACTCCCAGAATAAATGCGAACGCTGTCATAAGAATTGGTCTTAGCCTAATCATTGCTGCCTGCATGGCGGAGTCTATCACCGACATGCCCTCTTCTCTTCGCTGCTTTGCGAACTCTACTATAAGAATTGCGTTTTTACTCGCAAGCCCGATCAGCATCACTAGACCAATCTGACAGTAAACGTCATTTTGTAGTCCTCTGAAATACTGAGCAAGCATGGCGCCTAAAAGTGCTAGAGGCACAGCAAGCATCACCATAAACGGCATTGCCCAGCTCTCATATAGCGCAGCTAAGAACAAGAACACAAATACAATTGATAGGGCAAAAATAAGCGGCGCGAGATTACCAGCTTTAATTTCCTGGTACGATGTTCCCGTCCACTCATAGCCCATACCCTCGGGCATAATTTCCTCAGCCAGTTGTTCCATAGCAGCAATTGCTTGTCCCGAGCTATAACCTTTTGCAGAATCTCCGTCTATCTCAGTTGAACGATAAAGGTTGTAGTGGCTAATTGTCTCTGGTCCAACTATTTCTTTAACATCAATGAGGGTGCTAAGCGGCGTCATCTCACCTGACTCCGAGCGAACATAAAGTCTTGAGATATCCTCTGCTGTATTTCTATACTCGTCCTCTGCCTGCATAAATACTCTGTATACACGTCCGAAGCGGTTAAAGTCGTTTACATACAGAGAACCTAGATAAGCCTGTAAGGTATCAAAAACATCGGTTATAGAGATGCCCTGTGTTTTGGTTTTAGTTCTATCAAGCTCAATGTATAGACCTGGAACATTTGCATTAAAAGAGCTGAAGAGATTTACCAATCCTGGATTCTCACTTCCTTTTTCAATAATCTCATCTGTAACTTTGGCAAGAGTATCTAGCCCTAAACTAGATCTATCTTGAAGCTCGAACTGAAAACCTCCTGTAGCGCTTAGCCCTTGAATTGTAGGGGCATTAAAGGGAATAACTACAGCTCCCTGAATTCTTGCATATTCCTGTGTAACCTGCTCCATAATTCCAAACACACTGTTTTTATAGCCTTTTCTTTCATTCCAAGGTTCCAAAACTGCAAAAACTGCTCCTGAATTAGAGTCTGATGCTGAGGTTAAGAAATTAAGACCCACAATCGCGATGGTGTGAGCTACGCCAGGGGTATTTTCTAGTATCTTTACAACTTGGTTTACACTCTCTTGTGTACGCTGTAGAGAAGATCCCTCTGGGCCCTGTATGTTAGTTATAAAATATCCCTGATCTTCCTCAGGTAAAAATCCGGTAGGCACAATTCTGAACATAAAATATGTCAGAACCATAAGAGCAGCAAATATTACAATCACAACCTTATTTCGGTGAGTGAGAATGCCTAGCCAGTTTTGATATTTGTCTTTGAACCAATCAAATCCCTGGTCAAACTTTTTGTAAAGATAAAATTTCTTTCCGGTCTCTTTTCTTAAGAATAAGGCGCAAAGTGCAGGACTTAATGTAAGTGCGTTTATAGTGGAAATTCCAACAGAGCACGCTATAGTGAGCGCAAATTGTCTATATAACTGACCAGTGATACCAGGCATAAATGATACAGGTACAAACACCGCCATAAGCACTAGAGAGGTAGCTATTATTGGTCCCTGCACCTCTTTCATCGCTGCGCTAGTAGCCTCTTTTGACGACACGCCTTTTTCTTCAATAAGCCTAGAAGCGTTCTCAACTACAACAATTGCATCATCTACCACAAGTCCTATCGCCAGCACCAAGCCAAAAAGGGTCAATGTGTTGATTGAAAATCCTAGAGCATTAATCAGGGCAAAAGTACCAATTAGCGAGACAGGAATTGTAATCGCAGGAATAAGTGTCGCTCTAAAATTCTGAAGAAAAACAAAAACAACTATAAATACAAGAATAAACGCTTCTAACAGGGTGATTATAACCTCTGAAATAGACGCTTTTACAAATGTGGTTGTGTTATAAATAGATTGTACTTCTAAGCCAGAAGGGAAATCTTCTTTAAGCTGTTCCATCAGAGCCTGAGATTCATTAGAGATATCAATAGCGTTAGCACCAGGAAGTGCATAAATACCAAGCCCAATTGTTTCATCCCCATCCATGAAGGAATCAGTCAAATAACTCTCTGCACCTAGATCAACCCTTGCAACGTCCTTAATACGAACAACTGAGCCGTCATTCTGAGCAACTATGATAATGTCTTCAAATTCTTCTACAGTTTCTAATCTTCCGAGTGTTGTAATAGCAAACTGGAACTGCTGACCCTCTGGAACAGGCGGCTCACCGATGGAACCTGCAGCAACCTGAACATTTTGCTCCGCTATAGCATCTGAAACATCGGTAGTAGTAATTCCAAGACTTGCCATTTTATCGGGATCTAGCCATACCCGCATAGAGTAGTCTCTCTCACCCCAGATCGTAATAGCACCAACGCCAGGAATACGAAGTATAGGATCTGATATGTGGATATCTATGTAGTTACTCATGAACAACTGGTCGCGGGTCCCATCTGGAGAAGTAAAATTAAATGCTAAGATTAATGCAGTCGATTGTTTATTTACAGAAATTCCATATTTGCTCACTTCTTCAGGAACCCTAGGCGTGGCAAGCTGGACCCTGTTTTGAACATCTACAGCAGCAATATCGAGGTCATAACCTATCTCAAAAGTAACATTGATAGACATGGTCCCGTCATTAGAGCTATTGGATGACATATATGTCATGCCTTCAACGCCGTTTATCTGCTCTTCTATAGGAGTTGTGACAGTTTCCTCAACCACTTCAGCGCTAGCTCCTGTGTAGGTTGCTGAGACGTTTATAGTAGGAGGAGCGATCTGAGGGAACTGTGCAATTGGAAGCACAGGTATAGATATAGCTCCGATGAGAGTTATCAAGATTGCTAGTACTGTCGCTAAAACAGGGCGGTTAATAAATAAATCAACCAAAACTAATTTCTCCTAGTAAATCTTATTACTCAGTCGTTCCTGTGGGTACAGGCGAAGGCGATGAAGCTGCTTTTTTATTTGCCTCTGCTTGCGCCTGTGTTTCTGTCTTAACAGTTATTCCAGGCTTTACCTTCTGAAGACCGTTTATTATCACTTTCTCGCCGACTTTAATACCCTTGGAAATAACCCTATCTCCCTTGTAGGTTGAACCGGCTGTAACATTTCTGAATTCGACTTTGTTGTTATCTCCCACCACATATACATAGTTTTCTCCCTGCTGCTCCCCAACTGCCTGCTCTGGGACCACTATTGTGTTGGGCTGCTCTTTTAACAAGAGCTGAACTTTCACATACTGCCCGGGCAATATAGTTTTCGCGCTGTTTCCAACAGTACCTCTTAGGGTAATAGTTCCTGTAGTTACATCAACTTGGTTATCTATAAAATCAATTATGCCGTCTTGTGGGTGTTTGCTCTCATCAGGAAGCATAACACTAAAGGTAAGAGGCTTTATGTTTTGTTGTTTTAATACTTCAGGAATGTCTCTTTCAGCCACATTGAAATACACATAGATCGGATCTAGCTGGACTAGAGTCGCAAGCTGTGTGGCCTCTTCGGCTCCGACTAAATTTCCGACATCGACGAGTCTTCTGCCGATTCGTCCGTCAAAGGGAGCATTCATCGTACAGTAGCTTAGGTCAAGTTCTGCCTGAAATACGTTTGCACGATCTGCTTCTACCATCGCTTTTGCTTCTTTGACAGTTGTTACATATTCATCATAGGCGTCTTGTGTTATGTAGTCTTTCTCTACAAGTGGTTTGTAGCGTCTAACCTGCTCTCTAGCAAATGCTAGTGCCGCCAGATCCTCTTGCAGCTGTGCCTCAGCAGCCACCAGAGCCGCCTCAAAAGGCCGTGGGTCTATTACAAACAATAAATCACCCTCATTTACATCGGCGCCGTCTACAAATGCTCTTTCTACTAAAAAGCCTTCTACTCTTGCGTTTATATAAACTTGCTTGATTGATTGAAGTGAGCCAACGTAGTCAAGATATATAGGCACCGTCTCTGATTTTGACTCTGCAACAGTAACAAGAGGCTCTGTCTTTTTTTGCTTATCTTTATCACTTTTTCCGCAGCCTATGAGCGCAAAACTAAACACCAATACCAGTGAAAATATAGTAAGTGAATAAATATTACTGTTCTTCATTATTAGACTCCTCGCCTTTAGATTCTGAATCCAAAAGCGCATCTTCAACCAATTCTTCGTTTTGATCTATTAGTGAATCGGGAGTAGGAATATCCGTACCCAATGCATTTATCAAGTTTGCATAAGAAGTAAATACTTCAGTTGTGGTCTCTACCTGCTCGGCCCTTGCATCAGCAAGTGTTGTCTGAGCGGTGAGCAGCTCTATAATATCGCCCACGCCGTTTTGGTAAAGTTCTAATGATGCATTGTATGATTCAAGTGAGCTTTGAAGTAATACTTCTGCGGCTTCAAGCGATTGAACTGCCGTTCTAAATTCATAATATGAAGCCCATACGTCATCAATAACTATCTGCTCCTGAAGTTTGAGCGCAGCTTTAGCAGACTCTAGA
>JBCCIH010000051.1 GCA_039028315.1 Thermodesulfobacteriota bacterium
GACCCCGGTCCAGGGGGGATTGCACCCGAGCGTGAGAATGTAGAACTTCCTCCAGGAGGAGTTGTTAGTGAGCCAGATGGAATAATAGAGCAGACAGAGCCTTTAGTTGAGGGAGACCCGTTAATTGAGCAGCCCCGAGGTGTAGTAGAGCCATTGGTGCAGCAGCCTGACCCTCTTGTACGTCAGCCGGCACCTCTAGTAGAACAGCCTGCGCCACTCGTAGAACAACCTGACCCTCTTGTCAGACAGCCCCCTGCACTTGTGGAACAACCCGAGCCTTTAGTTGAACAGCCCGCACCACTAGTTCCTCAGGGCGAGCCTACAGTTAGGTAGTAAAATCTATAAAAACAGTTACATTCAAATAATTATTTGATTAAGAATTACAAAGGAGGATCAATAAATTGTTATTCGATAGAAAAATTGATTGGAGCGATTCAAGAGAAGAAGAGTGGGAATTAATAAAGCAAAAAGTGGGAGACGGCATAGAGCTTCCATTGCCTGATTCAGACCGCTGGTTCAGCGCTACTGTTGTAGATGAGGGAATATTGATTGAATCAGCAAAATTAAATGTACGACCTCTAACAGTGCCTCAGCCTGTGACTATAGATTTTGAAGAATTCAAGAATGTTGCAGAAGGCTATAATGTTTTTCTAGGCTTTGATGCTAGGACTATGAGTGATATAAACGCAACAAAAGAGGCTACTCCTAATCTAAGGTATTTCTTTATGCTAATTTATCATTTGCTGTAATTTTTTTTCTATGGGTGGGTTGTGTTTCCAAAAAACTACTTTGAATTAATGGCTCAATACAACAAGTGGATGGACGCTAATATCTACCAAGTTTGCTTAGATATACCTGATGAAGATAGGAAAAAGGATATGGGAGCATTTTTTAAGTCCATTCATGGCACCCTTAATCATATCTATTACGGAGACCTTGCCTGGCTCGAGAGGCTAAGGGACAACAAATTTACCCCAAGAAAAATCGGCGTTGATCTTTTTGAAGACTTTCTTGAACTAAAATCTGCCCAGGAAAAGATGGACCAAGAAATAATAGACTGGGTACAAAGTATGACGGATGAAAAGCTACATGAGTCATATGATTACGTCAGTAACGTTGAAAATTTCAAAAGAACATTACCAATTTGGGTGTTGGCAACACATATGTTTAACCACCAAACGCACCATCGGGGTCAGGTGACAACACTTATTAAACAGTTAGGTTATGAGCCGGGAGTAACGGATATCCCTTGGCTTCCGTCACTCACCCAATACGCCGGCTCCGAATAAAGCCTTAACAATTTCTTAACAATTTCTTAACTTATCTAGAATAATTTAGACTGTAATTTTCACTATACCGATGGCAAAGATGGAGACTATAAAATGAATACAAGTTTAAAACTCTTGATCATAGCTCTAGTGCTTCTAGTAGGCATTGGATATGCAAACTTTATGCATGCTCAGACGGAAGGATTCAATGTTAAATCACCAACTGAAAAGATTGCTGATTCAACAACAAGTTTTCTAAATGAAGTTATGCAAAATGCAAAAAAAAATCCTAGTAAATCCATACCACGAGACTTGGTGTGCAGCGCTGAATGTTTTTTAGTAATACCAAATATAGAAGTTGTGGAGAGCAGAGGGGATTTTAGAGGAACAGGTCTTTTGGCATGCCGTAGTGATAGTCTAACAAACTTCACTGAGCCTATTTATTATGACATAAATAACATAAAGAGTTTTGAACAAGGCGGAGGAGGCCTTATTATTCTTTTAGAAGATGAAGATGTTGTAAGAACATTCTTAGGGGCCGAGATGCACTTAACTTCAGAAAATACCTCAGTTGGACCAATCGGCAAAGAAGCGAATACAGAGATAAAATCCATAATTGCTTATGTAAAGTATGGAGGACAAGTGTTAGCAGGAACTGACCTCTCTGGAAGCATATTAGAGTATGCAAGCAGAGATACTTTCAATGCGTATCAAGGCACAATAGTTCCTATTGAGATTCTGCTTAATCCAAGGGATGTCCCACCTATTCTAAGAGGTTTCGATTCGCTTATTAACGTATGGACAAGAGACTGTAAATAGAGATCTATTCAAAATAGCATGTGCCGTTAGCTGGGATACCACCGCCCGTATCCTGCTCAGTTTCATATGAGTACTGACAGTAGCAAACCCCTATCTCACCGCAGTCATATGATGTGCTGCACTGTTTTCCCTGATTACAGTTCTCGCACTCACCAGTGCTTGGGTATACATATATTCCAAGTGCAACAGCAAATGTTAAAACCATAAGAGCGTAAATAAATTTTTTCATAAAATTTTTCCTCCCTCCTGGCTGTAATAATCTGATTATTTCATTCAAAGCGACAAATGTCAATTCCGAGATTACTTGTACTCTTATGTGCCCTGCTCTTGTCTAAAATTTGTGAATGGAGTATGATAAATTACTCAATAAGGCGGTTTGGAACGCTCAGGTTCCATGCTTTAAAGAGTTATATTGAATGGAGGAAATAGGACATGGTTAAAGGTATTAGGACAAATTTATCACAAGTTGTAATAATATTATTCAGCGTTTTTGTTGTTAGTGTGTTTGTTGGAAGTAGTAATTTAAGTAGTACGTCGTACGCGCAAAACCCAAATATTGATCCCCAAGCTGCTGAAATTCTTCAAAACATGAGCTACTTTTTGGGAAGCAAGGATGAGTATACCTTTAAAGCGGAAGTAATGTTTGATCAGTTAATTACATCCCAAAGGGCAATACAATACTCAGCTGAGCAAAAGGTCTTTATGAAAAAGAAGAACAATTTGACGATTGAGTTTATAAGCGACCTTGGCGGCTACAAATTATGGTTTGAAGAAGGAAAGTTAACGGTGTTAGAGTTGCCAACTAATCTATATTCAATTGCAACTCTTCCGGCAACTATAGATCAAGCCCTGGACAAACTAAAAAGTGATTACAATTTCAC
This sequence comes from Thermodesulfobacteriota bacterium, assembly GCA_039028315.1. NCBI lineage: Bacteria > Pseudomonadati > Thermodesulfobacteriota > Thermodesulfobacteriota bacterium. Next base: position 2,969 of record JBCCIH010000051.1, read on the forward strand.
GCCGTCTCTTAGCGATTTTCTCTACATCAACATCTTCAGAGCTCTGACCCAGAATGTAACCTCCGGCAACTATTTTGGCACAAGCAGAGTGTTTGGTGTTAGATGTGATCACCTTGCCTTTGTGCAGCCAAATATAGACTGGCAAATATGGATTGAGAGCGGAAAACGTCAAATACCAAGAAAATTAGTGATAACATATAAGAACCTTCCTGGAAAACCACAGTACATTGCTATTCTTAGAGATTGGGTAATAGACAAACCTATTACAAACTTTGCATTTAAGCCTGATATTCCAGACCTAAATCAAAGAACAGACATGTCAGAAATACTAAACAAGCCCAGGATGAATATGGGAAGTGTCAGATCAACAGGGCAAATCAGTTTCTAAGTTTATATCTCTAAGTTAAATTTCAGAAGACTAAAAGAAGTTTAAAAAAGGAAGTGCGCTGTAGTGATTACAGCGCACTGTTAATTTTCTACTTTAAGCAGCTAATGTAACGTTTTGGGCTTGTGGGCCTTTTTCGCCGTCAACCACTGTGAACTCTACACGCTGTCCCTCTTCGAGAGTGCGGTAGCCTGTAGCGTTGATTTCACTATAGTGAACGAATACATCTTTTTCATTCTCACGCTCGATGAAACCAAATCCCTTTGTAGAATTGAACCACTTTACAGTGCCAATCTCACGTTCAGACATGTTCGATTAACCTCCTTGAATATTTTGGGTTGTGCTAGTGGTTCAAAATCTCTTTCAGATGGGAATCTTACGTCGGACCAGAACTACTGCAAACTCTGCTTCAAGATAGCATATGGGTTAATATGTGTCAATGTATATTTAGCTTTTCACAATAAGTTTTGAGTAATATTTTAATACATAGGAGGGGAAAAGTGTGCGCTGTAGATTATACAGCGCACTATTTTGGTTTTCTACTTTATACAATAACTACTTGTTGTGCCTGAGGGCCTTTTTCGCCATCAACAACAGTAAACTCAACGCGCTGTCCCTCGTCTAAGGAACGATAGCCCGTATCATTAATTTCACTATAGTGAACGAATACATCTTTCTCGTTTTCACGCTCTATGAAACCAAAGCCTTTTGTAGAATTGAACCACTTTACTGTGCCAATCTCACGTTCTGCCATGTTCGATTAACCTCCTTGGATATATTAGGTTATGCTAGTGGTCCTGGGTTACTTTCAGATTATATCTTTATAGATGGTTCTCTTAGGTTTAACTTGAACTACTGCAAACTCTTGATATGAATATAACATATATTCTTAGAGAAACAACCCGCTAATTTATATAGGTATTACATAACATTGAAGAATAAACTTATCTTAGAGCTATTTTTCTTTGATGAAACTTGGTATCTATCTGGATATACACCTGTGAGAAAATCTGCCAGCCCGTGTGCAAAAGCCTCTTCTTCAACATAAGACTCAGCTTTTACGCTTATATTCGGAAGTGACAACAAAACCCCTTCGTAGCTAATATCAATCTGAAGATCAAGCTGGTCATAGGATACCTTTATGCCAATATTGCTATTATGGAGTTTTGCTTCCCGAATATGTTCGATCACCTGTTTGGTGGAGTTGGTCGCTCTTTGAATAACGTCGGGGTCTAGCTGCCATTGGCTGGATCTAGAATGAAGATATTCCTTTAATGTAGTTAGGTCTGAATCTGATTCGTCAAATACAAAGACTTTTCTTTGCTTAATGCCGATTCTAAATAAGATATTTAATAAGATTATTGCAATTACCCCTAGAGATAGAACCGAATTGCTTATAAGCTGAAGAGCCTTAGGGATTTCTTCATAGTAATGTGGGTATACCTTTCTGCTTATGCCGAGCAGTAGCGGAATGCCTATGATATAACTCATTCTGCTGTCGATATTACGCGATGTAATAATCTCCATTCCTCCAGATATCATAAAAGCTGCGTTGACCAATAGAGCAGCCCCTATTACAGAGAGTGGAAGCATCAAAAAGAAACTGGATATTTTTGGAAAGAATGCCAGTGCTATAAGAATTATTGCTGTAGGCAAGGCAATGTAGCGGCTGGTTGCGCCCGTAGCTTTTGCTACGCCTATAATACTAGGTGATGAATTCATGCCTGGAGTTCCCATCACACCTCCCAAGATACAACCTATGCCATCAGCCAAAACACCCTTTTTTATCGAAACAATATCGGGCTTCTTCCAATCATCATCATTAATTTTCTGGCTGGTGGTAATCACCCCTATAGTTCTTAAAGCCGCGGCAAGTCCTGCAGTAAGAAATGCTGGAATGAGAGCGTAATCAAAGCTATAGGAGATATAACCAAAATTGGGCAAATCAATAAATGAAAGGCTGGTAAAAAGTGATACGGACTCAGATGAAATAAGTCCAAGTGGAATGGAGATAACAAAACCTACTAATATTCCTATGAGTGAACACAGAAGCCTTGCAAGACCTTTGGCCCAAACGCTTAGAGCGATAATAGTGCTTAGACTTAGTACTGATATAACAACATGGTAAATAAATTTTGGGTCATCATAGTTAGCAATATCTAACACCTGATCCAACCCGACAAGCCCTAACTGTATGCCTACGATGAGTATGATAAAACCAGACACAGCTGGAGGGAAATAAGGCCTTAGTTTATGTAGAAACCCGGAAAGTAGTAACTCTACTAAACCAGCAAATATCGTCATACCAAACACTGCTGGCAGACCACCGGCCTTGGCTGCGAGAACTGACGGCCCAAGATATATTGCAGAGTATACCGGTGGCGAAAAATACCCTGATCCTATTGGACCTTTTGATAATGATTGTAGGACTGTAGCAATTGCTACTGCTATCATACCCATGCTAATCGCACTTACAGTTGTTTGCTGAGTGGAGCCGGCCGCCTTAGTGATAATAACTATATAGACCAGATATATAGCAATTAGAATAGTATTCTGAATTCCTAAAAGGACTAAGCGGATAAACGGAGGTTTATCTTCAACTGCATATAAGAGGTTTTCTGGTCTTCTCGCCATCTATAAGAACTAATATATTGGTTTTATATTATGAATTACGAATCTACTATAACTATATAAATTATACAAATCACAAGTGTGTTATTTGCTTAATTGGAGTGCTTTTTTAGGCTATTACAAATGATATATCTAAGATTCTACGAGCAGTATTAACATATGTATCCCAATATAGTAGAATCTTAGCAAAGCGGTGTAATCTTATATGACTCTTCATAAAACATTGACAAGAAACAAGATTTACATTCCTTTAGTGATAATTCTATTTGCCCTCCCATTTTTTACAGAGAATTTGTATGCCCAAAAAGTGGATTCAGACCAAAAAACAACTTCGGAACAAAATAATGATGAAGAAATCAAGAAAGAGGATAAATCTGATAGCAATGAATCAACCAATATTAACTCTGAAGATAGTAATAACGATGATGATGAACAAGAACCTGGGCCTTCTAAAGAAGACCAAGGAGCAATAGGACGGACTCACAGATTCTTTTCAGAATCCGTACTTGGTGTTACAAATAAGCTCGATACGTTCTGGGGCGACGACAGATCCCTTGAGGAGGCCAATAGATCTAGGATTTGGGTAAGGCTGGATTTTGATATTGAACAAAGACAGGGGTTTGACTTTATTCCGACGGTAAGAGCAAACATACGTGTCCCAAAAACCAAGAATAGGTTACGTATCTTCTTTAATGGTGACGAGGGTGATCAGGATGAGTTGGAACAAGACATTCAAGATAACGACGAGACAGGAACATTATTTTTAAGGTATTTCTTATTTAATTCTCCATGGCAAAGTCTGGGGGTTGATACCGGAATAAGGATAAGATCTTCTGGAGTAGCATGGTTTGCAGGTTTGAGAGCGAGAATATACAGGACATACGGCAAATGGGGATTTAGGCTAACTGACAATTTTAGATGGTTTACTGACAGACAATTTACCAATAAGACTCGCTTTGACATTGAGCGAGTTATCTTCAAAGACCGATCATTCTTTAGATCCTCAACTTTTGGCAATTGGTTTCAGCGCAAAAAGGGTTATTTCATAGAGCAGAATTTTCAACTATTCCATAAATTGGCGGAAAGAACTGGAATCGTTCTGCAATGGAGAACGATTGGGGAGACGAGAATAGATGAGTTCTTTAAAGAGACGCGCGTTAGACTAAGATTAAGGCAAAATATACGCTGGAGATGGTTATTTGGAGAAATTGCCCCTAGTATATTTTGGAGAGAAAAATATGATTGGGACACCCTGGTCGGTGTCAGGTTCAGAATAGAAGTACATTTTGGTAATCTTTCAAGACTAAAATTCTTTTAACACTAAACTAAGTATCCAAAACTTTGGCTCGGGATAGTTGATACAGTTCGAACTAATATCCTATTCTCTTTTTGGCGCAAAAGAATCTCAGCTTATGAATTAGGTATATATTCTCATATTAATAATCAAACTCACTAACATTGTCAGAATTTCGTACATCTGACAAACTACCGACTTAAAATCCTCAGTAATCATTGAGAATAAGCTTGGCATGGTATTTGCTCTTATTTGTAGTGTATTCATACATTTGTATTAATGATGAATACAAGGGCAAGGTTATGAAGAATACCACGGCAAACAAATATGGAATTTCTAGCACCATACCCTTAGCTAATCTGTGTGAGCATTGTGGTGAAGATCTTAGTTTATCCGAAACAGTTGAGTCCAGTGGCAAGTTTTTCTGTTGTACGGGATGCAGTGCTGTTTATCAGCTGCTCAATAATCTTGGGCTCGAGAGCTTTTACACAATAAAAAAAGAACAGAATATAGAGAAAATAGTTCGACCTATTGATCCTGAATCGACAGAAGAATATAAATACCTAAACCAGGAAAATTTCATATCTCAATATACAAATCCAAAATTCCCGCTTGAAATGAAATTCTATATTGAAGGCATTCATTGCGGTGCTTGCCTATGGTTAATCGAGAAAATTCCTGATTATATGAACGATGTGGAGTCAGTTTCACTCAATATGTCAACTAATATTGCAACTGTGAATTTCAAGGAAAACCAAAAATTCTCAGGCTTCCCTGAAATAGTAAAAAGATTTGGCTATAAAGCGCACCCGATTAACGTAGATGAACAAGCCAATGAGCTTAGGGAAAAGGATAATAGAAGAGCACTTGTCAGAATCTCTGTCGCAGCGGTGTGTGCTGGAAATATCATGCTCCTATCTGCAGCTATATACTCAGGAGCTCGGGGGGTTTTTGAAGAATATTTCACTTTATTAAACTTTTTATTATCACTACCCGTTGTTACATATTGTGCTATACCGTTTTACAAAAGTGTCATTGCGACGTTGCGAACAAAAAGAGCGACAGTAGACATTCCAATAGTTTTGGTAATTTTAGTAGGGTTCCTTATAAGCTCCTATAATTACGCTATTGATAGTGATCAAATATATTTTGATTCAGTTACAACTTTCATATTTTTACTTCTAGCAAGCAGATATTTTCTAAAATCAATACAAGACCGTATCTCAAAAAAAGAGCCGGCAAGTAAATTACTATTTAATGAAAACAAGTTTTTGATATGGGACGAAAGAAATAGGCAGTACTTCTTAGAACCAACTAAACATATAAAACCTGGTCAAAGAATCAAACTAAAAAAAGGTGAGCGTATTCCTATTGATGGAACACTTTTATCAAATAACGCTGAGTTAAACCTTTCTGTACTAACAGGAGAGAACATTCCTCAGACAGTGTTCAGAAGCGATATCGTATACGCTGGATCCTTATTAGATTCAGATGAAGCAGTTGTGGAAGTAAGCAGTGTGGGAAGCTCAACACGCATAGGCAAGCTGCTTGATGAGGTTGAAAAAAACTATCAAAGTAAAATTAGTTTTTCCTCATACAGTGATAAATTTGCAACAACCTTTACTCTTCTTGTAGCAGTAGTAGCAATTATTTCTTTCGTTGCAATCTCGGCCATCATGAATCCCTCTGAAGCTTTAAATAGGGTAATGGCTTTTGTATTGATAGCATGCCCATGTGCATTTGTGTTTGCACTTCCGCTTTCTTTAGGACTTTCTCTCCGAGAAGAACTAGATAAAGGTGTTCTAGTAAAGAGTTCAAGCACTTTTGAAAAACTATCTCAAGTAAAAAATATTTTCTTTGACAAAACAGGAACTCTAACAAAAGGCATATATAAAATACTCAAGTGGGATACAGCCGCGCTCTCTGATTACGACCTCAGAGCAGTTCTCGCGATTGAGAAGAAATCCGGCCACCCAATTGGACGGGCCATTGTTTCCTATTTAAGTGAAAAAAATGTAATGCTGCCAGAAGTTAAAGATTTCAAACACATATATACAAAGGGCATCGAAGCTAAGGTTGGCCAGCATAAATACAAATTTATATCAGACAAAAATATAGCAGTTGCAAATGATATTAACGAAATAATCACAACAAAAATACTTATCTATAGAGATGACGCAGCTATTTCTGAAGTATTCCTTGGGGATTCATTAAAAGAAGATGCTAAATATATTGTCAATCTCCTAAAAGAAAATGACTACAAGGTTCATATACTCTCAGGAGATAATGAACTTAATGTCAAACAGACAGCACTCAAACTCGGAGTCTCAGATGAGGATATTTTTTGGAGCAAAACTCCTGAAGAAAAATCTCAGATAATAAAGAACAATACACATACCATGATGATAGGCGATGGTCTCAATGATATTGCTGCCTTTTCATCTGCTGATGTAGGCCTCTCAGTGCAAGGTAGTGTGGAAGAAAGTCTTAAAGTTTCAGATGCCTATATCCTAAATAATGACCTCTACACTGTCTTAGAGCTTCTCAAGCATGGAGAGATCACAAAAAATACGCTAAGAAGAAACATAATATTTTCAATTACTTACAACGTCGGAGCTGGTTCTCTTGCCCTTTTAGGATATATAGATCCTTTAGCTGCAGCGGTGCTAATGCCTATTAGTTCGCTCCTACTCATTTGCTCAAGCATATACAGACAAAGTCTTAATACATGGAGGCAGAGCAACATATTATGAACATAATTTTTCTAACTCTAGGAGTATCTATAATCATAGCGCTGTTATTTCTATTTGCCTTCATATGGGCTACAAAAAAGGGGCAATATGATGACCTTGCTACACCAAGTGAAAGAATGTTAATAGATGACTACGAAATAAAGGAATCAAAGAAGGAAGATAAGGAGGAGATAGTTTGATGAGCTCAGTAACCGCACCTAATCAAGGGATTATGGACAGAATTGTTTATGACGATGACATAGTAAAAATGTTTCTGTACGCCACGATATTCTGGGGGGCTGCCGCCTTTGCCGTGGGGCTATTGGCAGCTCTCCAGCTGGCTTTCTGGCCCGCAAATTTAGAGCTTGAGTGGCTAACCTTTGGTAGAATCCGACCACTTCATACAAATGCAGCAATTTTCGCATTCGGTGGAAATATTATTTTTGCGGGCATATATCATTCAACCCAAAGACTACTTAAGACACGTAACTATTCGGATTTTCTTAGCAAAATTCATTTCTGGGGATGGCAGCTAATAATTGTTGGTGCACTGATAACTCTTCCTCTTGGCTACACAATGAGTAAAGAGTATGCAGAGCTTGAATGGCCACTAGACATAGCAATTGCAGTTGTATGGGTAGTGTTTGCAGTTAATTTCTTCGGAACCATAGCTATAAGAAGAGTAAAACATTTATACGTTGCAATATGGTTCTACATAGCAACTATTGTAACTGTGGCAATTCTTCACATTGTAAACTCTATTGAAATACCCGTTGCGCTTTTTAAAAGTTATCCAGTGTACGCAGGAGTACAGGACGCGCTTGTGCAGTGGTGGTATGGACACAATGCTGTTGCATTTTTTCTAACTACGCCTTTTTTGGGATTGATGTACTACTATATTCCAAAAGCGGCTAACAGACCGATATACAGCTATAAACTCTCTATTATCCATTTTTGGTCTCTCGTTTTTATTTACATTTGGGCAGGACCACATCATCTTCTAAACACAGCGCTTCCTGATTGGGCGCAAACTCTGGGAATGATATTCAGTCTTATGCTCTGGGCACCTAGCTGGGGCGGTATGATTAACGGCTTGCTCACATTAAGAGGTGCATGGCATAAACTCAGAACTGATCCTATTATTAAGTTCCTAGCTGTTGCTGTCACTTTTTATGGAATGTCCACTTTTGAGGGGCCCCTACTCTCGATCAAATCAGTAAGCTCTCTTGCTCATTACACTGACTGGATTATTGGACACGTACATGGTGGCACACTCGGCTGGAATGGGTTTCTTACATTCGGGATTATCTACTACCTTGTGCCTAAATTATGGAACACAAAAATGTACAGTCACAAACTAATGAACTGGCATTTCTGGATAGGTTTCTTAGGAATCCTGCTTTACTACATATCCATGTGGGCAAGCGGAATCACCCAAGGACTTATGTGGCAGGCAATTGGTGAAAATGGGCAGCTTGTGTATCCGGACTTTGTAGAAACTGTGATGAGAATTGTCCCTCTATACTGGGTTAGGTTCATCGGAGGCTCCTTGTTCTTAATTGGATTCTTTATGCTGATATACAACGTTTGGGTAACAATAAAGCACGCACCTAAAAAAGAGACCATATCCTATGTCGAAGTTCCTCCTCTTAAATCAGATGTAACTGCTATCGGAACAGGACATAGAAGACTCGAAGCACTGAGTCTTATATTCACTGTGATTCTTTTTATCTCAATTCTTGTTGGTTCGGTGATTGAGATACTGCCTACGCTATCGATTTATAAATATTTGCCGGCCAATGAGAAGACTGAGCCTTACACACCACTTGAGCTTGCAGGAAGAGACATCTACATAAAAGAAGGCTGCTATGTCTGTCACTCACAGATGATAAGAAAACTTCCTTTTGATGTGCTCCGCTATGGAGATGCATCAACTATAGGTGAGTCTATGTACGATAGGCCATTTCAGTGGGGATCAAAGCGGACCGGTCCTGATCTAGCTAGAGTCGGAGGCAAGTATCCTGATATGTGGCATGTAAGGCATATGATAAATCCAAGGGAGATAGTACCTAAATCTATTATGCCCTCATATCCATGGCTTGCGGCTAAAAAAACCGACTATCACATTTTGAGAAAGAAACTTAGCGTAATGAAAATGCTTGGAGTGCCTTATGATCAGGATCAGGTAGCAAATGCAGATATAAA